>NZ_REBN01000165.1 GCF_007692705.1 Mongoliibacter sp. | reverse complement strand
AAACTGAAAAAAGCTATAAGCTGACCAGAAAAGACTGATTTCACCCGTATTCATTTCTATATCAAAAGGGCTCTTGAAATGATGGTCACTGAATTTGATAGACATACTGCGGATACAATTCATGGCGTCATCAAGAAATGTAGCAGAAGCATGACGGATTCTGGCAGGAAACACTCTACCCGGTGCAAAAAAATCATGTGCCGGAAACTTTGGGTCAGGCACTATAGTCAGCTTTCCCATACCGGCTATTCCATTGTCATGAGACATTCTCCTTCGGTAAAAAAGACTTAATGTCAATACGATGACCCAACTGAAAAACTGGCAGAAAAGCCATAAATAAATTTTGTCCTTGGCACCGGTCACTGCACGCCATACACTGTGCTTGATAAATTTACTGCTGCTTTCCATGGTTTATATATTAGTCCTTGATTCAATATTGTCGATTTCAACATAAAGCGCTTTAAAATCCGGCCTGCGCCTTTCTAATATTTCTGCAAACAGCGGATCAATGTCATTCTCCTCATTTCTTGTAATAAATCCATATTCAGTCCTGGAAAGCAAGTTGCTAAACCACATCATTTGAGTAGCCCTGGTCAGGTCCGGGGAAATGGAATAGTCACTTTCAGGAAGAAAGACCCCCTCAGGTCGGCTACCAAATCTCAAACCCAAACTACTATATAAAATCTCTCCTATATCTTCATATTGATGTTCATTGACCCAGGTATGCATAAAAGTAGCCTGCATGATGATGTATTTACAGGCCTGCTTTAGGTTTTCCCAGTCTTCTATTGTCGGCTCTTCGGGGTTTTCCGTTATTGGGGAAACTGACTTTTTCACCCCATTTATGACTCTTCTGGGCAATTCGGGATCGAATCTAAATCGGGCATGATAGTATTCCACCCTCTTATTTTCAAATTCCTGCTCCTCAGGACTGAGTAGTTCCCCTTTTTTCCTTTCATGAAATGCAGGTACGGAATTATTTACCAAGTCTTCGCTGAATTTAAAAACCTCGTACCATTCCTTGATGATCCCACCTTCATTTTGTTCAAAAAACGAATCCACAAATTCCTCCACAACCTCCCAGAATAAATTCTCAGCCTGCGCATAGGTATGGCGGGAATTGATGATTTCCATGGGTTCCCAATTCTTCCAATCCAAAGTACCCATCATATCTGTAACCCTTTGCTCAATCCCATCCGAAGTCAAGGCTGATGCCCTCGGTATATACCCAGGTCCTATCAATATGGTATCTGCAGCATGATTGATAAGTGCGACTTCCTTGAGATGTGGAAAAAGTAAGGTAGTCAGAGGGCTTTTTCTCAGATTCCTTCTAGCTGCTATGGCAAACTGCTCAGTATTGCCATGGGTTCCTGCAAAATGGTCATCCAATTCAGTAGACAATGCTCCTGTAACCCTGACGACTCTCTTGGCATGCTCCCAACTTTCTCCGTCTGAGGCAGTAAATGTACGGGTCTGAAAAGGTGACTTATCATAGATACTGACAGGCCCGGTAATAATAATCCGTTCTGGGACAGGAAGTTTATCAGGAGCAATATGGAATTTGATTTCAACAGTGGGAAAAGCATATTCATCATTGACTTCATAATCGCAAGCTCCAAAATATCTGACCCAATATCTTTCCGGTTCTTCTGCGTCAGGGACAAAAGTCGCAGAGTTCATGCCGTTCATCATCCTCCTTCCAAACCAATAATCACATCTTGTGGAATATTTCAGTTTCTCCTCCATGGCTACTGTCAGGTTTTTTGGATAATCCTTCTGTATATCCAAAATACTGATGTGCGCCTTGTCTTTCTTGATTTGTATAATGTGCTTGTCTTTGGTCAGCTGTATGGGGACAAATTGCTGTTGAATAGCATTGTTTCTTCCCTCTGAGTAATATTCCGGAGCATCTTCCTCATGGTCTTTGATCACCACCCGGGGAAGCATGGTATCATCTCTGTACTCCCATAAAAACAATTGTAAATTCCCTAAGTCATAGCCCAGACCTGTAAGATCTCCTTTTGGGATTTTTATCCTTTCAAACAGTTCCAGCCTGACGTCCGCCTTACGGTCATTCTGGTCAAAAAACACATGTTGAATCTGATAGATTTCAAAATGAAAAGAGCTGTATCTCCATCGTCTTGAAAGGATATAATCAAATTCTAATTTGAACACACCGTTTTTATCTGTCTCACCTTTGGCAAATAAGCGCCAGGCTCCCCATCGGGTACGGGCCCAAAGTTCCAAAGGAACATGATGTATGGGCGTTGCATAATCTGTTCTTTTGGCAAAAGTCAGTCTTCCGGTGATGTAGGCATTCTTGGCATGCCCAATAATATGTTCTTTCCTCGGAAAAAGACCATGATACTTCCTTTTGAGCCAGCTTAAAAATCGCTGATAAATGGTAAGCAAATACTCAACAGCCCTCACAAAAAAACTATTGATCACTTTGGAAGTGCCTACTTCTAAATGATTGATACTTTTCAGGTTGGGAGCAAAATAGTTTCCCGAATTTGTGAAACCAATTTTGGTTTCCTGATGTGCTTCCAGGTAAACCTTTTCTATATCCTCTTCGGAACAGCCAGGGGGAAATAAACTCATATTTTTTATTAATGATAATTGAACAATTCTGTCATACTATTCGAGCCTTCTCTTTAACGGGCTCTACAAAATACATGTCGATCAAGCCCTTATTCTTGGCTTCAATTTTCCCCCTGTATTCACAATCAAAGGCATCTTTGATGGTTTCATAAGTTTTTCCAGAAATATTGATTTTCCCGATTTCTCCCGATGATTCCATTCTAGAAGCCGTGTTTACTGTATCTCCCCAGATGTCGTAGGCAAATTTCTTGGTACCCACCACCCCTGCAATCACAGGTCCGGTATCCAGCCCTATTCTTATTTCAAAGAATGGGCTACCTGTATGTTTTGCGGCCTCATTGCGCTCATCCATCCAGTCTCTGATCTCAAGGGCGGCATTGACCACATCAATGGAATGGGTGGAGTTGGGTACAGGAAGCCCACCCACGCACATATATGAATCCCCTATGGTTTTGATTTTTTCAATACCATATTTTTCTATTATACTGTCAAATTGACTAAAACAAGCCCCTAACTCATTTACCAATTCTTCTGGAGACATCAGCTCACTGGAAGTGGTAAACCCTTTAAAATCGGTAAACATGACCGTTACTTTTTCAAAGTACTGGGGAGTAGTTTTTTTGGTTCTTTTCAGTTCATCCGCTATTTCTGCAGGAAGAATATTCAGCAACAAGTCATCTGATTTTCTCTTTTCCTCCTCCAGCTCCACCGTTCTTTCAGCCACTTTCTGCTCTAAGTTTTCATAGAGAATAGCATTATTGATAGACACCGCAATCTGTCCGGAAAGCAAAGCCAAAAGGTCCACTCTTTCCTGCGAAAAGGCAGCTGTAGACTTGTTGTTTTCCAGATACAGTATACCTACCATTTTTCCTAAGTGCATAATTGGCAAGGACAGAACGGAAAGCACCGGAGAATCTTTTAGAAAGCCGCACTGGGGAAATCTTCTTTCGTTTTTGGCATCCTGTACGACTATACTTTTTTCTGATTGGGTTACATAGGACACGATTGATTCAGACAATAGCCCCGAGTCCTTATAATTGATATGCTGAAGTACCTGAGTATCTTTACCTTCATTTTCTGCAAGTGCTTCAATAAATAATTTACCGTTGCTTTTCAAAAGCAATAACCCCCTATCCGCTCCTGCATTCTCCATTACTGTAGACATCAGTCTTTTCAGCAGCTTACTCAGGATGATTTCCTGGGAAATGGATGAGGAAGCTTTTAAAATGGTAGCAAGGTCCAACTTAGAGCTAGTGGTCCTTTCCACGGAAGTAGTGGCCATCATCGTAATTGAATTTAGACCCGGTCCGGAACCAATTCCGGTTACATATTTGGAATATTTGATTTCCATTTCTTTCAGCTTAGCCAAAGCTCCCCACTCACGGTAAGCATTGTAGGAGGACTTTAGGTAAAACTCTGCCAATGACTCTGCATGTTGATTCATATAACACCTCCCCGTCAATTCTCTCGCAATCCCTTCTTCATGGATAAAATTCTGTTGACTGGCTCCTTGAATTGCCTTATCATAAAATAATGCTGCCTTTTCAAAATCCCCCTTAAGCCTATACAATTCTGCCATCAGAATATCATATTTGTGCTGGAAGTTTTCGGGGGCATCCTTGGCCCAGGTTTTTAATTTTTTGACATTGGACAGAATACGTTTCTTATATCTTTTTCTGGTCTTTTTTTCAGCTTGCTCATAATGTGCGAGCATGGTAAGCGCTTCATAAAAATGATGGTTGGGGATTTCGAATTTTGCCAAAACAGCTTCTAAAAGTTTGCGGGATTCATCCGCATGTTTAATCCCGGATTCATATTCCCCGAAAATATAGCTGAGGATAAGTTTATTGAAATGAAGAAAAAACATGCCTGTTTTATCATTCCTTTCCTCGTTTTGAACCACCATTTTTTCCTCATCATAAGCAGTTCCTCTCAAAAGCAATGGATCATCAGACTGTCCCATCAGATTAAGCATACTCTGATGGTAGACTTCATTGTAATTCAGGTTGGTTTCTTGATTGAATAAGAGAAAACTTTGACTATATGCCTTTGTCTCTACCTCAAGTCTCTCCAATGGTTTTCCACTCAGATAGCTGTGAATGCAGTAAATATTGGTATTGATACAGGCAAATTCTATAGCTCCCGTTTCCATCCCTATATGGTAAGATTCCTGCAAGGGCTTTAGGGTCTTATCTATGTGTTCATTCCAATTAATGATCAAGCAATATATTGGAGTATAAACCTGCGTTTTCCATTCTTTTGCCTTGTATTTTTCCAAAAGAATCAGACCAAGCTTACCAAATTGGTATCCACTTTTCATCGCCCCCAAGACACCGCACATGATCACCCCGTAAGTGGCAAAGGCAAAGGAAGATACCTGGGTATTCCCATATTTCAGAGAAAGGCTGACCATACGAAAAATGATCAGTGGAAATAGTGTAGGTGTAGCCCAATAGCTGGAAGAAGCTATACCTGCCATGATCCGCATTGCGGCGATCTTAATTTCATCTTCCATGGGAGGCAGATTGGCCAAGGTATCGTTATTCTTGCCGCTAAGTTGAATCTTAGATTTTAACAAAGCAACCATCACATGGGCCATAGTGGGTTTTGAGGGGAATTTTTCACCCAGCTGTTCCAATACTTCCAAGCCTGTCTTGATCGCTTCAAGCAATTTATTTTCTGCTTTGAAAGCCAGAATCCTAATCTCGTAAGATTTGACCTTTTCTAGCAGGTTTACAGCATTGTCTAAAACCGCTCTGATCATTACATCCATCTTTTGGAAATCACCATTCAGGTAGGCTGTTTCTCCAGCAAGTGCATGAAGTTGAAGAGAAAGCTCATATTGGTCTTTCCAATAATTTTCCCTCAACAGATTGATTCCATTAATAAAATAATCATATGCTGTTTTGTAGGCTGAAGATTCTTTGGCTTTAATTCCCGCACTAAGATTGAGTTTGCAAAGCCTTTCTCTTTCACATGGTTCGAGAATAAGTTTTACGCCACGATTAAGCTGATTGACGATATCAAAAAGATGAAGATGGAGCTTTTCTTCGGAAATATTTTGCAGCAGCTGTTTACCAATCTTCACATGGGTGATGTCTTTATCAGCGTCATTTATCAGGCTGTAAACGGCTTGATGGATGCGGTCGTGCGCAAATTTAAATCCATTTTCGCCTTTAGGCAGGATCAGTCCTTCTGCCAATGCAGCTTTCAAATCCTTCATTGTCTGTTCCTGATCTCCTTCATGAATCAGTGTCAGCGTTTCTGTGTCAAATTGATTTCCAAAACAGGCTGAGGCCCGAAGCACATTTTGGGTAGAAGGAGGAAGTTTCAGAAATTTGCCAGCCATCAACTCCACCACATTGTCTGTAATGTTTTTTTCCTTGATCTGAAGAAGATCAAATTCCCAAACCCTTCCAGACCTGTTAAAAAACAATAATTCTTCTTCATAAAGGGACCTCAAAAATTGAGTAAGAAAAAAGGCATTTCCCTGCGTTTTATTGTGGACTAATCCGGCTAAGCCCCTGACCTCTTCCACATCTCTTTCCAAAGCATCTCCTATCAGATCGGTAACGTCCTCCAAAGAAAGGTTACCGATTTTCAGGTCATAAATGTCATTGCCTGCTTTTTTAAGGTCATTGACCATTATAGTAAAGGGGTGGGCTGCATTGACCTCATTGTCCCGATAGGCCCCAATGAACATCATATGGGAATTTTCAGGGTCGCTTACTAGTGATTGTAAGAGGCTTAACGAACTCGAGTCTGCCCATTGCAAATCATCAATAAAGATCACAACAGGGTACTCTCTTTTGGAAACCGCGTTGGCAAACTTTTTAAAAATATAATTGAATCTGTTCTTTGCCTCATTTCCTCCAAGTTCAGGTACTTCAGGCTGCGAACCAACAATCAACTCAAGTCCAGGCAATACATCTGTCAACACTTTCCCTTCCTCTCCTACTGCCTCGAGTATATCTTTTCTGATCACCTTCAGACGGCTGTGGGTTTCACCCATAAGAATTTCAATCAATTCTTCGAAAGCCTGTAAAATAGCAAAATATGGCACATCCCGCTGATATTGATCAAACTTACCTTCGATAAAATATCCTGATTTTTGCGTTATGGGCTTGTGGATTTCATGCACTAGAGCCGATTTTCCTGTTCCTGAATAGCCCGAAACCAGCACCAGACTCGTTCCTCCTTCTGCTACGTCTTCAAACTTGCCTAAAAGAATTTCCAGCTCGGATTCCCTTCCATACAATTTTTGGGGAAGATTGAACTTGCCTGAAAAATCTTGGGTCTTAAGCGGAAATTCACTTATGTCTTTTTTCTCCAGAACTTGTTTTAAACAAAGCTCAAGGTCATGTTTCAAACCGTAGGCAGATTGGTACCTGTCTTCAGATTTTTTAGACAATAGAATATCGACAATATCCGAAATCTGCTTCGGAACCAAAGGATTTTTACTTTGAGCTGATTGAGGTACACTGGCAATATGCCCATGAACTATCCCCAAAGGATCTAAGCCAACAAATGGCGTAGCACCTGTTAGCATTTCATATAAGACTACCCCTAATGAATATAGGTCTGTCCTGTAATCTATGACCCGGTTCATTCGGCCGGTTTGTTCCGGACTGATATACTCCAGTGTCCCATCCAGATGCTCTGGATTTCCCAGGTGTTGTTGTTTGAGGGATAATTTTGAGGCTAAACCAAAATCTATAATCTTAACCCACCTGTCCTGAATATCCACAATGATGTTATTGCCTGAAATATCCTTGTGAATAATATTCTGTTCGTGAAGTTCAGCAATAGCCTCTGCCATACGTATGGCAATATGTAGAAAGTCTAAAGTATCTTTTTGCTTGCCTTTGAAAGCTTCCTTGACAGTCTTACCCTTGACCCACTCCAAATACATGGCATGCTTACCGCTATATTTGAGTTTTTTTAAGGACATCCGCGTTCCTTTAATGCCGAGACCATCTATAATTTCAAATTCATTGTAGAATTGCTCAATGTCTTTGGGGGTCGGGAATTCATAATTGAGAATCTTCAATAAAACCGGCTTGTCAAATTCTGATTCTTCCAAAAAGTAGATCTTTGACTTTTTGCTTTCGTAAATAAGCTGTTCCGTTACCATACATCAAGATCTTTCAAATATTGAAAAAATGGAAATCTGTGAAACCCATTAAAACACACAGAATCAATTAAATATAATCAATATACAGACATATTTAAAAAGAAGATGCTGTTATTTTATTTTGAAAAACATTTCTGATCTGTCAGCCTATCTTTATTTATTATCATATTTCAAAAAAAATTTATATTATTCAGTTTAGTTGAAAAACATTTGACATAATACTATCCTGACTTATAAATAAACTGAAAAAATTAAATAGCCCCTTATAGATCATTCTATGGGGAGATTGAATCTCTAATTTTACTTTTGAATATTATTTGCTTAAAAAATCGAGGGTCTTAGCTATAGATTTTAATCAATTTCTCTTGGTGCCAACCATAAACAACACCTTTTAATTACAATCCAATCAGCCATTGTAAGGCTCAGAGTAACAAAAAAAACCTGTCCAAATTTTACTTTGGACAGGTTAAGTTGAGTTTATTCGCTTACTTAGTTTTTGTGATCAAAAAGATAGAAGACTCCCAATTGAAAGCCTCTGTTTCTGAAATCATTTGATGCGTTTTCACTGATATTGGTTAACCCAAGGTTATACCTGGCATCCACACCGAATCCTGATGGGGTATGAACATAACCTCCACCCACTCCGAGTCCAATATCAATACTTTTATAATCGTTTTTCACATTTACTTTTGTGTCTCCAGCAACAGTATTTGCGCTCATCAACACCCCAAGCTGAGGTCCCGCCTGTAATCTGAATCCATTACTAAAGAAATACTGTAATAAAACAGGAACATTGATATAGTCCAAATTGAGAGTATTTGCAGAGTTGGCTAATTTGGCCCCTTGAGCCGAATAATAAATCTCGGGCTGAAGACCAATATTCTCTGTCAAGTGAAGGTGCCCTAATAATCCAAGATGCACACTGTTTCTTGGGCTAAAATTACCATTAGTGACATTGTAAACATTAAGTCCGCCCTTAACACCAATATTGACATGCTGGGCACTCAAGGTCCCGGTCATCATGATGGCACATAGCAATCCAATCAATTGTAATTTCATAAATTTTTATTGTTTAAGCGTTAAGCCAATTGCAAAACAGTAAAGCTGGGTTTGAAACAGTCTGTAAGTTTTCTAGTCTAAAAGTATTTTAGGTTTTTTGGCTAGTCAATTGGATAGGTATATAGCATTAATGGTGCCCCGATTGCTAATTTATGTTAATTAAAAAATTGAAGCATGAGATTCGGTAATGGAAAAATTAAATGAATCCGCCCAAAGGCATCAACCTTACGTTTAAAAAAGTAAAATATGGCTACGGCTCAGCTGCTGTGGCATAGATGAACAGAATGGATAAAGGAGACGTAAAATTCTCCAAACTAGATGAACGCTATCTGGAAGAACTAATGGAAGAAAACCGGAAAGATCTGGAAGCACTGGAGCTAATGTTAAAAAAATGAGAAATCTTTTACAATGTTACCTGATAATGTTAAAGAAATCAAATTTATTTAACACTAATAGCAATAGTGTTAAAATTTTTTGCTTTATTTAACACTAAAAGAAATTCCTATGAGTTGGCAACCTACAAACCTTCCTTATGCCCATGACTTAGAGTCCCCAGCGGTACTGAAAGCATTGATCAAGGCGCATAAAGCTCTGGGTCAGCTCCAAGGATTGGCGAAAAGTATTCCGAGACAGGATATTTTAATCAACTCCTTGATATTTCAAGAGGCTAAAGACAGTTCAGAAATAGAAAACATCGTCACCACACACGATGAACTCTATAAGTCCACCTTGGAAATAGATAAGAATGTCAGTCCTGAGACCAAAGAGGTCAGAAATTATGTGGCTGCTCTTAAACGAGGTTTTGACCTGGTGAGAAAACACCATTTGCTCACCTGCAATCATATTTTGGAAATTCAGGAAATCCTGGAAGAAAACAATGCCGGATTCCGCAGACTTCCTGGCACTACACTCAAAAATGACAGAACCGGAGAAGTGGTCTTTACGCCTCCACAGGATGCTGACACCATTTTGGCATTGATGCAGAACTTGGAGCGCTTCATCAATGATTCGGAAATGAGTGACCTTGACCCAATCGTAAAGATGGCTGTGATTCATTTTCAGTTTGAGAGTATCCACCCTTTTTATGATGGCAATGGACGCACGGGTCGTATCATTAATATCCTGTATTTGGTTTTGCAGGACTTAATGGATCTGCCGATCTTATATCTTAGCCGATACATTATTCAAAACAAAAGCGCTTACTATCAGCATTTGCAGAACGTAAGGGAAAAGGATGACTGGGAAGGATGGTTGCTGTATATGATTCAAGGGGTGGAAAATACCGCATGGCATATACAAAAAAAGGTAACCCAGATCAAATCCGCCATGGCAGAACTTAAAAACGTGCTGAGGCAAAACTATAAGTTTTACAGTCAGGATCTGCTCAATCATCTATTTAACCATCCCTATACACGGATAGAGTATGTGCAAGAGGCCTTGATGCTTAAATCCAGACAAACCGCGGCCAGCTACCTCAATCATCTCGCTGCAGATGGGGTGCTGATCAAGCGGGAAGGACGGCCCAACTATTATATCAATCCTTACTTGATCAATGCATTGGCCCAATAACATTCTCGATTATGTAGGTGATTATATTTTTGATGCTGAAATACTATGTTTAGCTGAAGATGGGGGTAGTTAGGGTATTAATGAGAATTGTTCATTTATTTTTTATGGAAAATGTTGGGTAAATAACCATACACACGTTTTGACTGCAAAGCCTGAGGCAGATTTAAAATTCTTGTTGTTTTATTTAAATTCAAATATTTTAACCACTCATATACTTACAATTTTATTTGTCTTAAAACCAAATAAACAAAACCTTTTGCCATTTTTTACTTATATTAAGGTATGACCAAACTATCAAAGCGATGAAAACCCAAATATTCACTCTTCTATTTTCTCTATGTATTGGCTTACTTTCAGCTCAAACATTTACCACTTTTACAACACAGAATGGAATTCCTTCCCTTTTTCCCACAGAAACGGTAAAAACAGTAGCACCAAATACCAAAAATGTATATAGCAGCAATAATGGAATTCCGGATATTTTCCCCAATCAAATCATCAAAACAAATCCCAATACAGGGACCAAATCTGTCTACAATACATCTAACGGTATTCCTGAAATCACAGCCGCTCAAGTCATGAAGCCCAACACTTTTGGTGGTTATGATGTCTTTGACACAAGTAATGGTATTCCAAATATCAGTCCCTCCCAAAGCATCAAGTCCAACCCACAGGGTGGGTTTGACATATTTCCTACACAGAATGGCATTCCGGCCATGACACCAAGTCAATCTATACACCCCAATATTCAGGGGTTCGATGTGATTCAATACAACAATGGTATTCCTGAGCTTTTTCCAAGTAAAGTCATCAAGGTGAAAGATAAGCCTTAAAAACCGGGTTTCACCAAAGCATATCTTTTCTATGTAAGGCCTTTAAAATAAACATACTAAAAAACACAAAACCCGTACTCAACAGAAGCTGAGACGGGTTTTACTTTATAAAATCAGGGTGATTAAATACTACTATTTAAGCCATTACTTTTTTCCTATCTACCAAAGATTTCCAGTATAGGTATACAAAACCCATTTGTGGAATAATCAGAAGCAATACCGATGGCACCAATGCTTGGGAACTAAAGCCCAGCTCTACCCCCTGTATCTTGGACAGAGAGATGATTGTAATGACCGCAACCAACGCAAACATATTGGCTAGAATCAGTTTTGTTGTGTTTTTCATGTGTCTATAATTTAGTTTTTTTATTGCTACAGGTAATATTTCAAAATAAAATAGGTCTTCTTCTTTTTGAAGTTCCTTCACTCAATTATTATACCTATTAAAACTTTGTTGACCGAACCAATGAAGAAGCTTGATCCTCAAAATCTTACATTTCGGATTCGAATATGTTACAAAAAAACCAAAAAACAAACTATTTATCACTTGAAATAAAAGTATAAATTGTATTGAAAATGAGACAGTTAAGGAAATCTGGATTTTGAATCAAAAAAATTGTATCTCGTGTTACAAATCGAGCGTTTGGCCTAAAAATAAATTTTTGAATTTTTTTTATACTTAATCAATTAATAATCAGATATTACAGAGAACTATCTCCTTCTCAAGGACTTTAGATAAAGTTCTTCCACTTTCTTTCTAGCCCAATCCTCTTTCCTCAAAAACTTCAGACTAGATTTGATCGAAGGGTTGTGGGTAAAGCACCTGATATTGATTCTTTCTCCCATATATTCCCAACCATGTTCTTCAACAAGGTCTTCCAAAATGTCGATCAGCCTCACACCGTGTAGTGGGTTATTAGGCTGGCTTTCCTGATGATTATCCATGTCCAAAACTACTCATTCTTTGGAATTCTCCCTTATAAATTCCACCAATATGTAAACTTTAGGGCGACAGACCTGTCTTTGGTATAAAAAGGAGCAGGTAGATAGTTGTCGGTCAAGACAAGGAATATATCTGATGCTGGCGCAAATCTCCACTGCAAACGAGCATTGAGGTTGATATTTTTAATCTGCTCATTGTATTGCACAAATGTGGTTATAAAAAATGTATTCGTTAAAGTCAGGTCTATCCTTGGCCCTATCAACCAAAAGCTTGTAACTGACCAAGGCTCCGGAAGATGAATTTCATTGTAATTGGCACTCATTGTCATACCGAAATAGGGTTGGATTCTATAACCTATTTCACCTACTGAATTATACCTTTCACCATCCGCAAAATACCCCCCTACTCTACCGGAAAAGGAATAAGTGAAGAGACTTTGCGGTTTTGACCTGAACTCACCACCTAAAGAATACCACTGATGCTCAGTCCCTGATTCCAATAAATCTCCAGAAAAGTTGGTAGGATCAAAGGGTTGTTGAAGCTTGATGTAATCGTATGCACCCCAAATAAATAGATTACTTTGACTTCTGAACCTCACCGAATAAACCAAAAAGGACTCATTGTCCGTCAATTCCCAACCTGTATCATAGAATAAGTTGACATTAACCTCAGGTCCGTGACTCAGTATTTTTTTACTTTTTGGGAAAAAGAGGTACCCCACACTTGGACTGGCTTTGTAAAATCCAGTCCTCGGTACAAAACCCACTTCAGCTGTATAATTGTCAGAAACATATTCATGTCTCCAATTCCAGGTAAGATTACCTGAGGAATACCTCAGGTTGGAGGCATATACCATTCCATGGCCTTGAACAGGACTGAATGAATTCAACATAAAGGCCTTGCCAGTCCAAAGGTTGTTTGATGAGGCATAATTGAATTCCATTCCAAAATTCCTATTGTATTCGCTGAATGTCTTGGATTCCCCTGTTCCAGGCTCAAAAGGTGCTGATTGCCTGTTGACCAGAATTGCACCGATATTTGATCTTGAGAAAACCCTCCTCTGAAGTGATATCACTGAATAATTCTGACCTCCAAGATTGTTTTCCGGAACCGCTGCAGTCTGCATACTCATCGCTCCTACCCTCCAATCTTTATTGATCCTCCCGCTAAGTCTTGCCCCACCCAGAATCGGTGCATCCAAGCCTACTCTTCTTGAAAAAAACGGGCGAATGGTTTCATACCCGAAGTTCCCGAAGATATCTCCATTTTCAAGAAAGAACTGCCTTCTTTCAGGGAAGAAAAGCTCAAAGCGATCCAGGTTGGTAACCTGTCTATCCACCTCTACCTGGGAAAAATCAGGATTGACAGTTAAATCCAAATTCATAGAGGAACTTAAGCCTATTTTTGCATCCATGCCAAAAGCATTCCTAAACTCAGCCGCCTGGCCTTCCTGTACATTCTGGTTCATCCCGCCCAAAGCATAAGGAATCACAGATACATTGGGACCGGGGGATGGCGGAGGAGTATCCCAAACCAAAACGCCCGTGTAGGCCAATGAAGCTGAAGGGAATTGCCGGGGAACTGGCGCCCAACCTGATTTTTCGGTGGTTTTCAAATCCATCCTACTAAAATTAATCCCCCACTCGGTGATGCCGCCTTTATATCGAATGGATTTGAACGGAATCGCAGCCTCAAATACCCATCGATCATCATAGTTGGTTACTTTTGAAATCCACTTATTATCCCAACTCAAATCAATCTGCCCTCCATTGAACATGATACCGTCCCATTGTGCACCTGCAGCATTGGCTCCAAAGGAAAAACCATTCAGTTGGTCATCAAAAGGATCCATAAAAAAGATAAAATTATCATTTTTCCCAAATGAGAAATCCCTTCTCAAGGACTCTACCATATAAGGCCCGTCAAGGGCATGGAAGTTTTCGACCAAAATATAAATGTGCTTGTCATCATACGCCATTCTCACATCGGTTCTCACACTGGAATAAGAGGTATCCATAGGAATGATCATGTAAAAATCTGTAGCTACTTCAGCTTGCAGCCAAGTTTCTTCATCCATCACACCATCTATAGTAATAGGGTCAGAAATCTCTTTAATGTGCAAGCGATAGTCTGCGTTGATTTTTCTCTGGGCAATTGAAAGATCAATAAGGCTGAAAACAGTTAAAACCAAAAAGATGGCTTTCTTCATGATGCGGGTGGTAAACTTCAGGTCAAATGTAAAACTGAAAAACAAAACTTTAACAGTTTTTTTGCGAAAGTCTACATGCTGGTAAGGAAGGAAAAATTGAGTGCTGAAGTCAAGACAATCTCCTACTTATTTTACAACAGTATTGATGAACCTGGAAAATATAAAACTCCTGTAAAATCAATTTCTGAATTATTCCAATATTAAATTAGGTATAAACCCTAATTTAAAAGAAAAAATACCCTGTAGTGGGTATTTCATCAAGCACATTCAATTATTAACTTGTATTATCTTATTACATTTTTTAGTCACGGTTTTTTTATGGAGAAGTGTTGCGTGCAGCACTTCTCTTTACTTTACAAATCCCATCTAAAATGTCTAACCCTAAAACTCTGGAGTGCTGTAATTCCCAACTTGCCACTAAGTTGATAATTGGCTACTGCACCTACCCCGGCTCCAATGATAGGAATCAACTGTGCTAATTTGGCTAAATCCATATAATCTCTGTATTCTAACTGAAAAGCGCGCCAATCGAAATCCTCTACACTATTTGGGAAATTCATAGATTCTAAATCCCAATCCTCTATAATTTTGATGGTTTCATTTCTGGACTCCTGACTTGAAAATGCCAATTTAAAAACATACAGTAAGAACAACCTCTCTCTAAAATCTTTAACATCTTTACCATATGCAGCGGCGATTTCAAATAGCATTTTAATCTTGATCGTTAAAAATGCAGGAAAATCGGCAATTCCCATCAAAATCCCACCCGCCCCAGTTATGGCACCTTCAGCAGAAGCAGTGTTTTTGTAAAATCTGATGATTTTTCGCACCTTTTCTTCTCTCATCTGTAGGGAAATACTACCCAGCGGTTTAGGAGTGAGGTACTTTGTACCAAAAAGAACACCCTTAATCATATTTTCAATAGCAAAAGTAAAAGCTTGGTGTACCTTTTCTGGTATGATTTGGTTAATGGTTTTCTGCGTTCCTTTGGTAATCAAATTAACAAGTGAAGGCCTCTGATGATTTTTAGCCAGCCATGCAGACATTTCTGCAAAAGCCAGCTCTTCATACATATCATCCTGTAAATACGTCTTACTTTCCATTAACCTTTAAATTCTCTCTGTTATACGGAAAGTAAGACGTTTGGATATCAATGACTACTGACCAACTTATTTAAACTTTCCAGGTAACTTTCTCCCATATCTCTGACGACAAGGATCCAACCATTATAGTAATCCAGAAATCCGTAATCAAAGCAAAACCAGAAATTTTTAGAGGGTGAATGTGGGAAGTGATGGGTATGGTATTTGAAATTAAAACCAAGCTGAGCTAGCCTTTCTTTCGGTACCTTTACCGTTTCTACACCATCTTCCAAGATTGCCATCAATACCTTTCGGTTAGACCTTAAGATATGATTGATGGTCTTTACCTGATCACCCTCCTCATCTTTGTGCTGATTGTTGTAACTACTTCTGCAATTGTCATTGCAAAATTTCTTGTCTGACCTGCCGTGGATCACTGAACCACAGTACATGCATTGTTTTCTTTGTACCTCCATAAAAATAAAATTTAAAAATTTGATGAAATACTATGAAATCCTTGATACTTAAAACGAATAGAAAAGTAATAATAAGTTTATATAGAAACAATACCCAATATTGGGTATTTTTTATCACCAAATGGTAGCTTATCAGGATTTTACACAAAAAAAACCTGTGGCAATAAAGACCACAGGTTTTTTGACTTTCAAAAATCCGAATCTGTTATTTAATAAATAACATTTCTCTATACTTAACCAATGGCCAGAATTCATCATCAACCAAAAGCTCTAATTTGTCTGCCGCATATCTAATTCTATCGAAATACTTTTCCTTGACCTCGTCACAGTATCCCTTAGCTTGTTTGACAATGTCTTCCTCTTTATTCAATGATCTTCTAGCATCGATCATATCCATGACATCTTGCTTCAGGTTTTCAATATGCCTACTGACTTCTTTAATTGTATCAATAGCAGCAGTGTTGTCTAATCCCAGACCTTTCAATCCATTGGCATTTTCTATCAACTTATTTTGATATTGAATGGCTGTAGGAATAACATGATTCAAAGCCAAATCACCCATTACCCTGGACTCAATCTGTACCTTTTTAAGGTAATTTTCCAACATGATTTCATGTCTTGCATGAAGTTCTACTTGGCTTAAAACATTATGCTTGGCAAATATTTCGATAGTCTTTTTATCCAAATAGGTATCCAAAGCATAAGGAGTGCTTTTCAAATTAGAAAGTCCTCTCTTTTCAGCTTCTTTAGCCCATTCTTCTGAGTAACCGTCACCTTCAAATCTTATTTTCTTTGAATCTTTAATGTATTTCCTAAGGACATTGACTACTGCAATTTTCTTTTCCTTACCGGATGCGATTTCTTTTTCTATGTCTTTGGCCATGGAACGAAGCACCTCAGCCACAATCACATTCAAAACAGTCATTGGCCCTGCAGAATTGGCACTTGAACCAACTGCCCTAAATTCAAATTTATTACCTGTAAAGGCAAACGGAGAGGTCCTGTTTCTATCTGTATTATCAAGGATGATTTCAGGAATCTTGGAGATACCCAATTTCATATACATGTTATCTCCCTTTTCTATTTTGACATTACCGTTTTTCTCCAATTCATCCAATACGGAAGTTAGAGTAGATCCTAAGAAAACGGACATGATAGCAGGAGGTGCTTCATTTGCGCCTAACCTGAAATCATTACTTGCTGAGGCAATGGATGATCTCAATAAATCTGCATTGTCATATACTGCCTTTACGGTAGCGATGACAAAAGTTAAAAACTGAAGATTCTCTCTTGCAGAATTACTTGGCTGGAAAAGATTCACTCCGGTATCCGTAATCAGAGACCAGTTGTTATGCTTACCACTTCCATTGACACCTGCGAATGGCTTTTCGTGGAACAACACCTTCAGGTTATGCTTTTCAGCTACCTTATCCATAAGGTCCATCAACAATTGATTATGGTCAACAGCCTTATTGATTTCTTCAAACAAAGGCGCTACCTCAAATTGTCCTGGAGCTACTTCGTTGTGTCGTGTTGAAACAGGTATTCCAAGTTTAAGTGCTTCGATTTCAAAGTCCATCATAAAGTCCTTCACCCTGGTAGGGATAGAACCAAAGTAATGATCATCCAATTGTTGGCCTCTCGCAGGATTATGGCCAAAAACAGTTCTACCAGACATAACCAAATCAGGTCTGGTAGCAAAAAGAGCTTTGTCTATCACAAAGTATTCCTGCTCGACTCCCAATGAAGGGGTTATTTTTTTTACATTCCTATCAAACAACTGGCAAATCTCCACGGCTGCATTATTGATAGCCTCCATGGATTTTAGTAGAGGTGTTTTGTAATCAAGGGCCTCACCAGTATAGGCTACAAAAATTGTAGGTATACACAATGTCTTATCAAAAATAAAAATGGGAGAAGAAGGATCCCATGCTGTATATCCTCTTGCTTCAAAGGTAGATCTTATACCTCCATTTGGAAAGGATGAAGCATCTGGTTCCTGTTGAACCAAAGCTGAACCCTTAAATTTTTCAATTCCTGCGTGTGCATCGAAAAAAGAATCATGCTTTTCAGCAGTAGAACCTGTAAGAGGCTGAAACCAGTGCGTATAATGCGTAACTCCCTTTGAAAGTGCCCAGGTTTTTACAGCTGATGCTATTTCTTCTGCTGTGGATGGATCTATTTTCCCGCCTCTTTCAGTTGCTTCTACAACTTTCTTGAAAACTGATGGGGCTAAAGATTCTTGCATTTGCTTTACTCCAAATACATTGCTCCCATAGAAGTCTGAAATTTTGCTTGATGGTGGAACGACCGTGACTTTTTGTCTTCCTTGCGCTATCAGAAGCGCACTTTGTCTTAAAGTTGCCATTTTTTACAATAAGTGGTTTGATTTTATACTTGCAAAAATAAGAAATAATATCAAATTTAAAGGTCATGGGTGTTTTTTAGTGCCATTTTCCCAAATATTTACATTCTTTTTAAAAAAAATGGGTCTTTTTTACTGATATAGCCTCAATAAAGTACCAAAATGGCTCTCTAAATAGAAAATTGAAAACTTGGCAATATTGATTACCTTTGAGGCTTGAAAAAATCAGATTGAAGTGAAAAAAGTAGCATTTTATACGCTGGGTTGTAAATTAAACTATTCCGAAACCTCCACTATTAGCAGGATGTTTGAAGCGAAAGGTTATCAAAAGGTGGATTTTCAGGAAAACCCCGACATTTTCATCATCAATACCTGTTCTGTTACCGAGAATGCTGACAAAAAGTGTAAGAAAATTGTCAAAGAGGCCAAAAAAATCTCTCCCAATTCTTATGTGACCATTATAGGATGTTATGCACAACTGAAACCGAATGAAATTTCTGAAATAAAAGGTGTAGATGCCGTTTTGGGAGCTGCTGAAAAATTCCGTCTCATCGAATTGTTAGATGGATTTGCCAAAGAACAGGAAACCAAAGTACTTGCTTCAGAGATCAAAGAGGCAAACACTTTCAACAATGCTTATTCAATCAATGATAGGACCAGGACATTTCTAAAGGTCCAGGACGGATGCAACTATGGCTGTGCTTTCTGTACTATACCCTTGGCAAGAGGCAAAAGTAGGAGTGACAGTATTGCGAACATTTTGCAATCTGCCAGAGAAATTGCGAAAACTGATGTCAAAGAAGTCGTATTGACAGGTGTAAACATTGGTGACTTCGGCATTAAGGAAGGCAAAAGAAAAGAAAAATTTGAAGACCTGGTACGCGCCTTAGACGAAGTAGAAGGAATTGACAGGATCAGGATTTCTTCTATTGAACCTAATCTTTTGACCAATGAAATCATCTCTTTCGTATCCACTTCAAAGAGATTTGTCCCCCACTTTCATATCCCCCTTCAATCCGGTAGCAATACTATTCTAAGAAGTATGGGTAGAAGATATCTGAGGGAATTATATGAAGACAGGGTAACCAAAATTAAAACTCTGATGCCAGACTGCTGCATAGGAGTAGATGTTATTGTAGGATTTCCAGGAGAAACTGACGAGCTATTTCTCGAAACATATAATTTCCTAAATGAGCTTGACATTTCATATTTGCATGTTTTCACCTATTCCGAGCGTGCCAATACTAGGGCTACCGAAATGGAGGACATCGTTCCCATAAAGGTCAGGAATGAGAGGTCAAAAATGTTGAGAATCCTTTCCGAAAAGAAAAAGAGAAAATTCTACGAAGAAAATTTAGGCAAGACTTTTACGGTGCTATTTGAAGAAGATATAGAAGACGGGAAAATGCATGGCTTTACCGATAATTATATCCGAATAGCTGCAAAATACGACCCGATACTGATCAATGAATTGAAAAAAGTAACGCTAAGTGAAGTCAATGATAAAGGAAATGTAGAAGTTTGGGAACCGGAAATAGCATATGAAAGTCACTGATTAACTTGCGTTCATTACATTTTTAGAACATTTCACATACATTTTTGAACATTTCCTGTTCAAAAATGTTATATTGATGTACAAAAAAACCAAACAATCATGAGCAGTTTCTTTAACCCAGAAGGGAGAATAAGCAGAAGAAAGTATTGGCTATTTTTTATTGTCTTTTACTGGACCAACCTTTTAGCCTTAATAAAAATGTACGAAGCATACGATATAAATGATATTGTTTCATTTATAGTTTTTGGTGTAGTACTTATCACTACCATCATTTTGCTTTTGATTCAGGCAATTAAAAGACTTCATGATATAGGCTTGGATTGGAAGTATGCTTTATACCTTCTTATTCCACCTCCAATCAATTTTATTGGTTTTATTTGGCTGGGTATCAAGGAAGGTCAACATGAAAAAAATGAATTTGGAGAAGAACCAAGAAAAACAGACGTCATTTAATTTCACCCTTTTTTAATTCATTAACAGCATATGCAACCGCTCTGGCAGTAAGTGCCATGTAGGTTATAGACGGATTTTGAGTGCCTGTAGATGTCATACAGGCACCATCTGTTACAAAAATATTGGGACAGCTATGCATCTGATTCCATCCGTTCAACATTGAAGCCTTGGGGTCCCTACCCATCCGGACCCCACCCATTTCATGGATATCAAGCCCAGGTGCTTGATGGGTGTCCCAAGACCTTATATTTTTGCAGCCTGCCTTTTCGAGCATTTCAGAACCCTGGTTGAGAAAGTCCGATAGAAGTTTTTCATCGTTTTCTGTATAATCTACGCTGATATTTAAAAGAGGTATGTCCCATTTATCCTTTTCCAAAGGATCCAAATTTACCTGATTGGATTCAATCGGGACAGTTTCTCCCTGCATCATCATAAAAACCGACCAATCTCCGGGAACTGAGTTTTTTTCTTTGAACTCTTCCCCAAAAGGTACATTCTTCTGAGCACCCCAGCCCTGCCTTCCTGCGGTGTAAAAAGACATATATCCTCTTAAAAAATCCGTTTCTTGCTTTTTAACATTCCTAAAATTAGGCATCATCACGGCCGTTGGCCTTCTTCCAAAATAATATTTGTCGGCTGGACCTTCATAATCCCCTGCAATATTCCCCCTATAATTGTGAAATGCAATATACTTGCCCAATACCCCACTGTCATTTCCTAAACCTGCCGGAAACCTTCCAGAGGTAGAGTTGAGCAAAATAAGGTTAGAGTTCAGCGCAGAGGCATTCAGGAAAATAATTTTTGCAAAATATTCCTTGCTGCTACCATCGAGTGAATCCACTATTCTGACACCTGTAGCCTTTTCTTTTTGATCATCATATATGATCGAATGCACCACCGAATGGGGCCTTACAGTAAGGTTTCCCGTAGCTGCAGCGGCGGGGAGTGTGGCAGAATTAGAACTAAAGTATGCCCCAAAAGGGCAACCCCTATAGCACTGGTTCCTTGCCATACACTGACCTCTCCCTTGACTCAGGTGATGCTCAGCAGGCTTAGTAAGGTGTGCACAGCGCCCAATCATCACAAAGCGGTCTTTATAATGGGCCATAATCTTATCCCTGACCTCTTTTTCTACACAGTTCATCTCCCAAGGAGGCAAAAACTCTCCATCTGGGAGGGTTTCAACACCATCTCTATTGCCACTTATACCTACAAACTTTTCTACATAACTGTACCAAGGAGCGATATCATCATACCTGATCGGCCAGTCAACTGCAAAACCATCTCTTGCCGGCCCTTCAAAATCATACTTACTCCAACGTTGGGTTTGCCTGGCCCAAATCAAAGATTTCCCTCCGACTTGATATCCTCTCACCCAATCAAAAGGTTTTTCTTGTTTGTAGGGGTGTTCTGAATCTTTTACAAAAAAATGTTCCGTATCTTCCTTGTAAGCATAACAACGGTTTATTACCGGATTTTCCTCTTTATCTTTTAATGTAATAGCATTCCTGTGAGGCATATCCCATGGATGTGAAGTCATGGTTGGGTAATCTTTAAGATGCTGCACATCTCTACCTCTTTCTAAAACTAAAGTTTTCAAACCTTTTTCACAAAGCTCTTTGGCTGCCCAACCCCCACTGATTCCTGAGCCTATAACTATGGCATCAAAAGTGTTTTTTCCATTATTCATACCTTAATGATTCGATGGGATCCAATTTACTTGCTTTATAGGCTGGGAAATATCCAGATGCAAGTCCGACTACTATACAAATGATAAATGCAACCAAAATCCAAAACCATGGAATTAAAAATCCTCCCGGACCTATAGTATTGGCCACAATATTTCCAATTCCAATGCCCAAAATCACACCTAGTACTCCTCCCAATAAGCAGATCACTATAGCCTCAATCAAAAATTGCTGTCTGATCCTCAAAGGTGTGGCACCAAGTGCTTTTCTTATACCGATTTCTCTGGTTCTCTCTGTAACGGAAACCATCATGATATTCATCAAACCGATAGCAGCACCGAGTAAGGTTATAAACCCAATCCCAAATCCACCAATCCTCAAATATCCAGCTACCTGTTCTAAACTCTCACCTACCGATTGGCTCTTGGTGATTTCAAAAGAATCTTCCTGCCCAATCCTGTCTTGTCTGATTTTCCGCATAATACCAGTGGCTTGTCCCATTTCGTAATCTAACTGTAATGGATCTGTCCCTTTGGCGGTAAGGGAATAACGGAAAGTACCTCTGGTATCTAACCTGCTCGCATTTTCTACAGGAATAAAAATGGCCCTATCTGCTCCTGAGCCACCTCCTACCGAGCCTTGCTTCTCCAATACACCTACTACTGTATATCTTCTTCCAAAAAATGTAATGTAATCATTTATAGGGTTTTCATTTTTATCAAAAAGGGTTTCCAAAACGTCCTGACCAATGATACAGACATTGTTCCCATACCTTATTTCAGTGTTGCTAAAGTTACGTCCGCTATCTACTTTAAGACCTTTTAAGTTTAAGTACTGATCATCCCCACCTGTCACACGTACATTAGGGTTAGTCTTCTTTGAACCCCTTTTCACTTCGACTGCTGAACTGACCGTAGAATACACAGTTGATGGACCAGTGCTACTGAATTCGCGCTGAAATTCAAGCATATCCTTATAGCGTAAAGGCGGGAAATTCCGCTCTGCCACACCATCTCTTACTCCTCTACCGCCCGAAAAACCTCTTGACTTGATGTCAAAGTTACTAGCACCCAGGCCAGAAAAACTCTCATCGATCTGTGCTTTGATTCCGTCAATCGCTGTAAGCATACCTACCAAAGAAGTAATTCCTATCGCAATGATAGTACCTGTCAGAATGGTCCTGAGTAAATTGACCTTAACTGACTTCAGAGACTCTCTTATATTTTCTGCAAGATTCATAACGTGTCCATATTTGTACAGAATATTGCATGTATAATGCAATGAAGCTTTAATATTAAAAAATTAGATCCGATATAATTAACCTTTGATAAATTTTGACTGAAAAATCTTGTATAAACTCAAATAATCTTCAACTTAAACACGGTAGAGTTTGAATCCTGAATTTTCATAATGCATAGCCTAAGAAAATCCCAGAACCAAGATTAATGCATCCTATCCCCCCTAATTTCAAGGCCCTTGATGACTTCAGCTTCATATTGTAACCATTCCTTCCACCTTTTTTCCACCTTTTCGGGCTCTCCATAGTACCTGGCAAGTTCCAGAAAATTAACATAGTGTCCGGCTTCAGACACCATCAACTCATAGTAAAATGCCTTCAATTCTTCATCTTGAATATTTTTGGAAAGGAGCTTGAACCTCTCACAACTTCTGGCTTCTATCAATGCGTTCATCATCAACAGCTCTGTTACCTGTTGAATTCTATTTCCTCCTTTTTTGACGAAATCCTTCAACCTGATGACATATTCGTCTTTCCTGGCTTTACCCAATTTAAAACCTCTTTTTTTCAATTGTTCTAAAACCCGCTCAAAATGCCCCCATTCTTCAGCAACCACAGGAGTAAGTTCATCCACCAATTTCTCAAACTCATTGAACAGTACAATCATAGAAATGCATGAAGAGGCTGCTTTTTGCTCGCAATAGGCATGATCTACCAAGATATCCTCAATATTCATTTCAGCAATATTTACCCACCTGGGATCTGTGGGAAGCTTTAAGCTGAGCATTTTTTCTTTGGTACTTTCTATCCAGTTCATCATCAATCAAATAAAGGCCAACTGATTCCTATGTCAAGTGCTCTTTTGAGACCGGTATAATATGGGGTAACGAAATATCCTGGCTCACTCAGGGTATTGATATTAAGGTGGTTGAACCTTACCAATATCCTAGTCCTGTTGATTCTTGCATTAAGAAAAAAATCAACCACAGGATAAGCCAAAACAAGAAAATCATTCTGCAAATGGAAATTTTGCAAGGCTGGATTATAGGCATCCGCAAAATAATCACTTCTAAACCTCCCCTCAAATCCAATTTGTATGAATAGGTTTTCATCAAACATTGGGCTATCGTAGAATATCCTACTGTTGGCAAAGAACTCCGGTATCCGGAAATTTTCAGCCCCTCCACCAGAAAGTAAAGTGTAATATAATTCAGACTCCCAGAAAAATTTATTCCTGAGGTTAAAGGAATATGTCAAACCAGGAATCAACATAAATGCTTCCGCATTTGCCTGTGCAGCTTGCTGATTTTCGTCAAAAAAGACATAATTATTGATTCTGTTAATCGTGACACTCGGCCTTAGGCTCCAATGCTTGAAATCTGCCTTGATAACCCCCTTGACCTGATCCAGGCCTATATTATCAAACCTGTTTGACCAGCGATGATGATTGCCTCTGTTGAGTTGCTGGATTGAGGTAGGTTTGTAAAGGGCTTTGGTGTATGAAGCCTCCAACCAAGGCGAAACGAATAAGCCGTGTATACGGAAAGCTCCGGGAAGCAGGTATTCTCCTTCTGCTTCAAACTTCCATTGAGGGTTAATTTCGCCTCTCAGGGCACCTCCCAAGTACAATTCGTCAAATCCATTTGGATTGACCATAAATTGGCTGGACATATTACCAGTCCTATACCTGATAAAGGCATTGTAAAAAACCGGTCCTAAATCTCCTTTAAACCCTGCTTCGTTTCTCCATTCGGTAAACCGGAAATTATTGGCGGTACTATCCGTTGTATTATAACGGACAGGATTGGTCAAATTAAAATAAGTAGAATCACCCGTCCTTAAATTAGTAGTAAAATCCATTTGTTGGATTTTGCGGTCCAACACATGATAAACCTGAAGACCTTTATACAACTCATACTCATGATAAAGATGTAATTCCTGCCTTAAATCTACTGCCCTAGAATTCCTAAGCCATACTTTTGCATCTTCGTAGGCAAACAATATAGATGTTTCATCAATCTCAGGAGGAATGATGCCTCCTTGCTCCCTTACCTGATGCTTCATCCTTGAAAAATTCCCCAATAAAAAATATTTCCCGTTTTCTGACCGGTAATTGGTATGCAGGGAGTATGAGTTCTGATCAGTCAAATTATCATCTCTGGCATTGGGGTTGAGTGTTTTTCTCGCTCTGATGGTACTCAGATTGAAACCAACATTCCATCTTGGATTCACATTTCTGGCAAAAGCCAAATCAAGCATATTCCTGTTTCCACCTCCCCAAAAAGCATTCATTTCAGTATAGGGAGACTTGGAATCAAAATACTTCATGCTGTCAGACGAATTATGATAGAGGTCGTAGGCATGAAATCCTGATGTCACACCAATCATTTTGGGTGATTGATAGAAAATAGGTTGGGCAGCACTGCCTATATTACCTAAGTCCTGGTATTTCCAACCGGTTTTGGCTACAGGTTCGTAATAATGAAAATTATTAAGCAGTGTATCAATTTCATGTTTGATGTCTTTATTTCGTTTGACATCTTTTTCAAAAAAATACAAAGTCGTCTTTGGCCCAAAGACCATCTTTGTTGAATCATCAATAAGCTTTTTTCTCTCACCTGATTCCTGCTGCATTTCTTGCTCAGGATCCCTTTCTTGACGCTGCTGCATGCCCTGATTTTGCTGACCAGGAGGTGTAGTAGTCGGACTGATAGGCCGTATCTGTGCTTTTACCTCAATACCAATCAGGCAAGCGCATATCAAAAAGAAAATGGCAAATCGTAATCTCACAGACGGTAGGCTTTTTCGGCGATCATATTTGATATTTGACTGAGCAAATATTTTTGATCCTTTTCAGTCATTTTTATTTTTATCGGCAAGGCAAAAATCGGAATTTCTACCAAATAATCATGAAAGCTTGGTTTTTTTAGTTTTACAGCATCCTTTTCGGTGGTAATAACCATGCAATCCTTATGTGAAGCTACCAAACCTATGATGTGTTTTACTTCCGAAACCTTATATTCATGATGGTCTTTATAGTTTATTTTTTCAACCACCTCAAACCTCCTTTCGCATTCTTGGACAAACAAACTGTCATTGGCAATCCCCGATACCACAATTGCTTTAGGTTTGACATGAATGCCATTTTCCAAAACGGAAATAGGTTCTCCATATTGGATCATAGAGAAAATAGTTTTTGCTGAAGTAAATTCCGCTATCCGGTTCTTGTAGCTATTTCTCTCTGTGGCTCCCATATCTGACGGACATTTGGTTACCACCACCACATCTGCCCGGCTGGCGCCCATTTTTGATTCCCTTAGCCTACCAAGAGGCAAAACCTGATCATCAAAAAAAGGTTTTTGATAGGTCGTCAGTAAAATATAAAAATCAGCTTTTAAATACCTGTGTTGAAACGCATCATCCAATAAAATGAGATCAGTGTCAGGATAATTTTTCAAAATACTGGCAATTGCTGAAACTCTTTTTTCACCTACTGCTACTTGAATTTTTTCTTTGAATTTTGAAAAAATTTGAAACGGTTCATCTCCTACTTCTAATGGCCCAAGGTTTTCATTGACCATCAAAAAACCACTAGTCTTTCTCCCGTACCCTCTGCTCAAAACCACCAATTGGTGCTTTTCGGCAAACTGCTCCACCAAAAACTCAACCATGGGAGTTTTTCCGGATCCCCCAACATTCAAGTTCCCTACTACAATATTGGGAACTTCAAAATTATGGCTTTTCTTAATGTCCAAGTCAAACATCCGATTGCGGACTTTGGTAACCGCATCGTAACATAAGCTTAAAGGATAGAGCAAAGGATCATACCATCGCATGGATAATTTTACTTATTTTGGGACAAAGTAATGGAAAAAATATGGTTTACACGATTCAGGATATTGTTTCTTATTTGGAGAAAATAGCTCCTCCTAGCTACCAAGAGTCTTATGACAACGCACAATTGATCACAGGCAACCCAAAAGATGAATTAAAAGGCGTTTTATGTAGCTTGGATGCAACTGAGGCTGTTGTAGATGAAGCCATAGATCTGGGGTGCAACATGATTGTTGCCCACCACCCCATTGTTTTCAAAGGGCTTAAAAGTTTTACAGGAAAAAATTACGTTGAAAAAACTATCGTAAAAGCCATAAAAAACGACATAGCGATTTTTGCCATACATACCAATCTAGATCATGTAGCACATGGCGTAAACAAAAAAATATGTGATATCCTGGGCCTGAACAAAACAAGAATTCTTAGGCCAAAAAAAGAATTGCTTTCTAAATTGGTGACATTCTGCCCTCTTGATGCAGTCAATGATGTAAGCCAAGCAATGTTTGCGGCAGGTGCAGGTGCGATTGGTGAATACAGTGACTGCAGTTTCCAATGTAAAGGTATAGGGACCTTTACACCGTCGGAAAAGTCTAAACCATACAAAGGGCAGAAAGGGGAACCTCACGAGGAAGAGGAGCTAAGGATAGAAGTTCTTTTGCCTTCATACTTGGAAAGGAAGGTTTTGTCAGCACTCAAAAAAGCCCATCCTTATGAAGAAGTTGCATACTTTATCACCAAGCTTGAAAATGAAAATCAGGAAGTCGGTGCAGGAATGGTAGGTGAACTGGATTTTGAAATGGATGAAGCAGCTTTTTTATCGTATCTCAAAAAACAAATGAACCTCAAAATAATAAAACACACCCATTTACTTGACAGACCTATCAAAAAGATAGCAGTGTGTGGGGGAGCGGGGATTTTCTTGCTCAATGATGCCAAAAACTCTGGAGCTGATGTTTTTATAACTTCAGATGTAAAATACCATGAATTCTTTGATGCTGAAAATCAGCTTATTATTTGCGATATTGGCCATTATGAAAGTGAAATTTACACAAAAGACCTACTCAGGGATTTATTGTCGCAAAATTTTAGTAATATTGCACTCTATTTGACAAAAGTAGTTACGAATCCCATAACTTATATATAGTACATGGAAAGTACAGTTTCACAAAAGCTTGAAGCCTTATTAAACCTTCAAAAATTAGATTCCAGACTCGACGCAATTTTTAAAGTTAGAGGAGCCCTTCCAGAAGAAGTCCAAGACCTTGAAGATGAGATAATAGGATACGAGACAAGATTGGAGAAATTCAATAATGATCTTAGTAGCCTTGAAAATGATATTAAAACCTTTAAGGAAAATATCAAAGAATCTGAAAAGCTGATCAAGAAATATCAAGAGCAGCAGATGAATGTCAGAAACAACAGGGAGTATGACGCCATCACCAAAGAACTTGAACTTCAAGATCTTGAAATCCAGGTTTCAAAGAAAAAAATCGGAGAATCTCAAGCTAGAATTGAGAGTAAAAACACCGATGTAGAGGCTTTGAAAGAAGTTTTAAGTGAAAGACAAAAAGATCTTGACACAAAGAAGAAAGAATTGGATACTATCGTTTCTGAAAGTGAAAACGAAGAATCTAAGCTCAAAAACGACAGAGAGAAAGCAACCAAAAAAATTGAAGACAGGCTTTTAAAATCTTATAACAAGATCAGAGACAATGCCAAAAATGGTTTGGCTGTGGTGATGGTTAAAAGAGGTGCTTGTGGAGGTTGTTTCAATATTGTACCACCACAAAGGCAAGCAGATATTCGAGAAAAGAAAAAGCTTATTGTGTGTGAGCATTGTGGAAGAATATTCGCTGGAGTTGAAGACGAGATCGAGGAAGAACCAGTAAAAAAGAAAAGAAGCAGCAGGTCCTAACAGGCTGATTCATAAATTGAAAGTCCGAAATAGATATTTCGGACTTTTTTTTTATGCTCAATAAACTATAAATTTAGACTTTCTACTATCTAATTATTCAAGCAATGAAAAGATTTTTTGTTTTCACTATATGTATCTGCTTTGGATTTTCTTGTTCAGAACCTGGAGAACCTGTAATAGAAGTTGATCCGGAAAACTTCGAGCAAGTTGATAATTCTACTCTTAACCGGGGTTTTATTTTCGGGATGGAAATCATTGATGATAAGCTTTTTTTTCTCCATGAAAGTTATCCGGGATACATCAATAAAGAAGGCTCCATCACTTTTTCTTGCTGCTTTACAAGTGGATTAAACCGAAGATTCAGGCCTTCTTTTACCGAAGATTATATTCTTCACCCAAGCGAAAACCTCAAAGGGCTAGCTATTTTCCCGACAGATTTTGGAGAAACAAGAGGATTAATTTTTGCTGATCATTTAAATGAAAATGGAGCCGATCGACTGTTGGTATCAGATACTCAGAAGGAACTTATCCATCCCGAAAGAACCTTTGACCTTAACGGCAATCATTTAATCCTGAACCTTGTAAATGCCGGACATCATCGAATCCTTATTCTTGAAATAGACTTTGGAACTGGATTTGGCAGGATTGAAGTAAGTAAGGTTGCGGAAATCAATCCATTAAGTTTGGGGTTATCTTCTGACGAAAATGGTCAGGGATTGATTATACAAAGTGTCAAAAAGCTGGAAGACCAATGGGTAGCCCACATTAGAAAAGAGGGCGATGAACCCGAATCAGGAGATTCATACCTGATTTCCAAAGATGGAAGTACACAGAAACTTATAGGCCCCTCCACAGGGAGTACGAATTTCAGGTTTTACGATTTTGCTCAGGTATCCCCTTTGGAATATTTGATTTCAGAATCCCCTGTAGGAAGAATTTCTTACTCCAATTCACCCCTGTCCGAAACCAAGGAATACATCACCGAACTCAATGGTCCATTGATCATCAGATCTGATGGGGACAAAGGATTGATTTTCATTCCTGGAACTGAAGTTCTTTCTTCTCTGGAAAATTTCCGGGAAAATGCTGTTTCTAATCATCAACTTACGGAATTGGACAGAACAGGGCTAAACAGTGCACAAATATATGATGTACAGTTTTTTGGCGGCAAAGTCTATGTCGCTACCAGAAATGGGCTGTTTGTAAAAAGCCAAGAAAACTTTTGGGAAGAAGTGAGACTTCCCTGATCAAGCCCGCAACTGGTTGTTAATTATAAATTTAATGAGATCCTCCACAGGTATTCCTGCCCTTACTGAGGCATCAGCGATGTCTTCCCTGCTTACCTGAGCGGCAAAACCCTTGTCTTTCAACCTCTTCTTTACTCCTTTAATTTCCATGCCATCATAACCTTGAGGCCTCATCAACGAATAAGCATGGATTAATCCTGATAGCTCGTCAAATGCATAAAGCATTTTATCCATTTCCGATTCCGGTTCTACCCCAAAATGAACTGGACCATGGCTGGCTATTGCCTTCATTATCCGCGGGTCTTGATTCCTGCTTTCTAACTCCTCAATAATTCTCTTACAATGCTCATCTGGCCATCGATCCCAATCTGCATCATGAAGTAGACCGGCGATATACCACCTATGCTGTGTTTGATTATCATAACCTTTGGACTCAGCATAGGATTTCATCAGATGTCCAACTTGCTTCATGTGGAAAGCAAGTTTATCGTTTTTAACCCAATCCGAAAGTAATACCATTGCTTCCTCTCGAGTCATAACATTCCCATCGTTTTCGGAAGAACCAAATTCCTGTCTATTTAAAATAAGAGATCCAGTCATAAACTTTTAAATAACTTTTATTGTATTTTAAATATTGTATTTTGCTTTTTCTATATATATTAGCGCTAATTATCTAAGCTTTTAAGTGAATCCTTTCCCCAACAGTCACAATATTCTTCCTGAATTATTGAATAATTCAGATCAAATTTACTTTGTGGTATTGGATCAAAATCACTTAATTATTGAAGCCAATAAAAACTTCAATAAGCAACTCTCATTTTTAGATAAACCTATAATAGGTAAGTCTTTTTCAGAGATAATCTTTCCTCAAGATTTTTCAAATTATCAATATTTATTAGAAAAAGCACTAACTAGCCAAAAAACAAGTTTCAAAGTCAAGCTTAGAAAACTCAATAATAAGGGAAATGATTTTATCTGGACCAGTTGGGAATTCAAAGTCACTTCTTTAGAGAAGGGATTTTTATATGTTGGTATTGCACACACTATACCCAATCACCGCCATAATCATTGGGATATTCCTGAAACAATGAATGAACTCCAGGTAAAAAATGAAGTACTGGACGGCCTATTCGAAAACCATTTATTGGGTTTTTGGCTTTGGGATTTAAATCGAAAAAAAGATGAGCTTAGCGCTTCTCTTCTTATCTTTCTCGGGTATGATCCAAATGATTTTGACTCTAGAAATAGACAGGTAAAATGGAAAAAACATGTCTACCCACCTGACAGCAATAAGGTTGAAGCTCAATTAAAGGAGCATATTTCTTCTATGGGAAAAATCCCCTTTCATTGTGAGTTTAGAATTTTAAATCTCAAAGATGAAATAAAATATGTGGTCTGTTATGGAAAAGTCATAAACTGGACACAAATGAGCACCCCAAAACTTATGGTTGGAGGTCTTTTTGACATTTCAGAAAAGAAAGCGTCAGAGGCATTACTTGAAAAACAGAATGAATTCCTGAAAACACTGGCATTTAATCAGTCTCACCTGATGAGGGCTAAATTGGCAAATATTCTTGGCATATTACAAGTCATTGACATGAAAAAAAAACCAGAAGAAGCTTCAGAACTTTTAAATATCCTAAAAACTGAAGCCAATAAACTCGATAAAGTGCTTCAGGAGAGTATTCACGACTCTAGCCATTTCTCTCCTGAAGATTCAGCTTGATTCATTTTTCATAAATTCAAGCTATTCCACTTCAATATCCAATTCAAAAGCCGTCTGATCCCAAGAAAACCTTAAAACTCCTGAATTTGAAGTTTTAGAAATTACTTCAAACTTAAGTTGTTCTGCTTGAACTTCGGGAGTGAAAGTTTCAATTTTGATCCTCAATACATCATCAGCTTCATCATAATCATCCGCCAAGTGTTGCTCGTAATTTTTGTTTAGGATAACCGTCCAGCTATTCTCTCCAGGAATTGTAAAAAGTGCATATTTCCCCTTTGGAACTTTTTCACCTTCTATGATCAAATCTTTATTGAAAGCTATGCTTGTTGCGGTATGCGCACCGGTTACCCATACTTCATCAAAAGCTACTAAGCCTCCGAAAATCTGTCTTCCCCTGACACTCGGAGCAGAATAATCAATATGCACATGATTAGATCCTATATTGGCCATCGCAGCTGTCCTAGGACTCTTGGCGTTGGATGTTCCTGCATGGGCTGAATGGTCATGATGTTCATGCCCATTGGACTCTGCTACTTTCTCCTCCTTTGGTGAAGAACAAGAGATGGATAATAATAGAGCGGCGATGATTAATTTATTTTTCATATTTTAAAGTTTGAATATTACATTTTTGGAAATACACTTCGTGAAATAAAGTTGAAATATGCCTTCGGCGAAATATTGTTGAAATACACTTCGTGAAATAAGATTGAAATATGACTATTCCTTCTCCAGACAGGTTCAAAGGAATATAATTGATTTACTCGTGACTGAATTTATTGATAAAACCCTTAAATGAACAGTATCTATTTCAACTATATTTCCGTTGTATTTCTACATTATTTCAACAATATTTCCATTATATTCCCATCGTATTTCTACTTTATTTCAATCATATTTCAACTTTATTTCAACCATATTTCATTTCTAATGAACATGCCCCACCTGCACTTCAGGCTGATTACCGGACGATGAAGTCACCCTTTTCCCAGGCTGATAAGTATCTTTCACTTCCCCGCAAGTCAGCATCATATCTCCGAAGTAGGGGTTTCGGATTTCTTTTTCTGAACTCAGCCAGTATGCACCCTGATCTTTAAATGCCATTGGACAGTATTGACGATAAATGGTGTTCTCTACCACTCCGAAATATTCTACTGCATCAATCAGGTTATCAGAAAGGATTTCGAAATGCTTTCTCTGCTCCTCCACATCTGAAGTTTGGGCAATTTTATCCAAACTATTTTGCATAGGCCTTAACAAATCCATCCAAATATCATGGGCTTTACCATCCAATAGTTTCATATCCACTTTACTCAAGCTAGATTTGGCAGGGCTAATTGTAGCTTGGGTGCTCTTGGCATCGGTTTTCACCAAAGCATCTTTGATGGGCAGGTAACTTTGAACAAAGGTGGTCAGTTGCTTTCTAAACTCCTCGGGTACATCTAAAGTCTTCACTTCAGGCCTCGTCATCATGCTGTAATTCCCGCTCAACTGAGCTGCGGCATCAATAGCAAATACTCCATTGGAAACTACCTGATCACCTTCCTCCAAGCCAGAAAGTATCAAATAATCATCTCCTACTCTTGCTCCGATCTCTATTTCTCGCATTTCAAAAGCAGGAGCTTCTTTATCGCCTACTTGAACATACACCACAGACCTCGGACCAGTCCACAAAATGGCAGTTTTAGGAATCATCAAACCAGAGGCAGTGGCTTGGGAGGTGGAAATATTAGCGGAAACAAACATTTCAGGCTTCAATTCAAAATTACGGTTGACCGCTTCTGCCCTTACCCCAACTGTACGGGTATCAGGATTGAGCACAGGGTCAATGTACGTGACCTTAGCCTTGAACTCTCTTCCAGGATAAGAAGAGACCTGAAAAGTCAAATCATTTCCTTTTTTGATAGCACCCAAGTCAGATTCATAGGCATCCAACATTACCCAAACAGAACTCAAGTCCACGATTTCAAAAAGTGCTGAACCTCTATTGACAAAGTCTCCCACAGCTATATTTCGGGCTGTTACTACTCCTGCAACATCTGAAAAGACATCAAATTGGGTTTTCACCTGACCTGAACTTTCGATAGCCGCGATTTGATCATCAGAGATTTTCCAGAGCTTCAATTTCTCCTTGGCAGCCTGATACAATGCAGGCTGACGGTCTTTAATTTTGGCTGTTTCCAAAAGCTCTTTCTGAGCATTGACCAATTCTGGAGAATAAAGCGTAGCAAGTTTTTCTCCCCTTCTTACTTCCTGACCGGTAAAGTTCACATAAAGCTGATCTACACGTCCAGCATAATTGGCCGTCAGACTCTTTACCCTTTGCTCGTTAGGCTGGATTTTACCTGTGAGGGTGAGTTTCCCAGAGCCAGATCCAGATTTCACACGCGTGGTCTGCACATTGGAAAGAGCAACTGCCTCAGGCGTAATCTCCAGGATAAAAGGACTGGATTCTCCATTTTTTTTATTACTTACTGGAGTAAGTGCCATGCCACAAAGTGGGCATTGCCCCGGTTCATTTTGACGGATTTGCGGATGCATGGAACAAGTATATTCCACCCCGTTTTCGTCAATATGAGTATGTTCGTGATCAGGATGTTCTTCCCCACCCCCACGAATCAAGTATCCTCCCACTGCGCCAAAGAATAGGCAGCCGAGGATTATTATCAAGATTTGTTTTTTATTGTTCATTTTTTTTGAAGATGTAAGACATAAGACGCAAGATTCAAGACTAACTTAACCTTAGGATTAACCTTATTTCTATTTTATTTCAACTTTATTTCTACTGTATTTCAATTATTAAACACCAACCAAAGTCTCCATTTTAGCCAATTGTATTTCCCTTTCAATTTTTGTATTCAAAGCATTCAACCTGAAATCCAATAATTCCCTTTGGATATTAAGAATTTCCTCGAAAGAACTGCCTTCAGTGGCATAAGATGTGACAGAAAGTTCCATGGTCTGCTCTGTCAATTCAATTTGTTCTTCCAAGAGCCTTATCTTTCTTTCAGAATCTTTGATATTAGCCAGGATACTTTCAAATTCGGTTTCCAAGTTTCTTTGTAAATCTTCTTTTTGCCTTTCATTGGCTTCCCAATAAAGCTTAGACTCCGCTTCCATCGCCTTGTATTTTTTCCTGTATATCGGTAAAGTAACAGTTGCCATAGGCATGACCATGTTGTTACCCATACCGGCAGGCATGTAATCCATACCTCCCATTCCTCCCGGTACACCCATTTCAGCTCTTGGAGAAAAGACCATATAATTCAAACCCAAACCAAACATGGGCTTGCCTTCCAGTTTCGCCATTTCACCCTGCTTTTGAAAAGCCATACCTTCTTTTTCCAGCATCAACAACATGGGATTAGTCTCTAGAATTTCTTCCAGAAAAGCCAATTCCCAACCAGTCCCTTTTTCCGTCAAAATGTCCGAATCAATGGCTATTGGTTCGTTTTTTCCTTTCCCCAGCAATTGATTGAACCTTGCCGATAAGGGTCTTTTGTCCACTTCTAATTGTTGTAAATCAGACTCTAAGGCCTTGATCTGAACTTGTAGGCGCAGAACATCTGTGAGTTTGCCAGAGCCTCCACCCGAGCCCATTGTAGACATTGCCGACGAGCCTCCAGATGGGGCTGATCCTCCCGAAGAAGATCCACTTCCTCCCATACCCATACCGTCAGAAGTATTAGATTGACCTGTTCTAGAAGAGCTTCTTACAGCATTGGAAACAGAAGAGGCTGCTTCAGAAGTATTGCCTCCCTGATATCGGATGATGGCCAATTCTTCCAAAGACTTCAAAATCTCCAGATTGGAAGCCGTGATATCAATAGTGTTTTGTAATTGCTGCAATTGGAAATAAGTCTCTTTGACCTGATACAGCAGGACATTCCTTTGTTGTCTGAATTCCTCGTACTTAGCTTCTGCCATCAGCGTCGCTTCATCCTTCTGGGTTTTAAGCATCCCAAACCAAGGAAACATTTGCATCACGGATGCTTCCCCACGCTGATTCCCCATCAATAACTCCATAGGTCTGGTGAATACACCGATGTTTAATTGGGGGCTTTCTAAGGTTACTTGATTCACTTTTTCAAGGCTAGCCTTATAAACCGTAAATGAAGATTGAAGTGATGGATTATTTTCTGTGGCTTCTTCTAAATATTGATCTAGAGACTGGCTATTGGCTTGAAATATGGTGGAAATACATAGAAATATTATCGAAATAATTTTAAGCATCAGACCATTTTTACTATTTGTAACCTTTTGGGAGAAATTGATCAGAAATTGAAATATGGTAGAAATACATTGAAATATGATAGAAATAATATTAAACATCAGACCTTTATCCCTTTTATTTACCATTTTATATAGGGTTGAAATAGATCTCTTCTCTAAACCTTTGAAAGTATTTGGCTGCTCTATGTGAATAAGCATATCTTTAATTCCTTCCATTTTCTCCTCCTTTCTTTGATTCGTAAGTTTTTGAAATCATATTATTCAATTTTATTTGAAGGGGTTTATGAATTGCACAGATTTGATCCCATTCTTCCTGAGAAATCTGACCTCTTTCGAATCCAAGATCTAACCAATGTTCTTTCCCTTCTGATAAAGAAGCCCTGGAAATAAAATAGAATCGCATCTTCTCTAAATAATGATATCGACCATATCCTTCCGCAATATTAGCCCCTACAGAATCTATAGATTCAAGCATCTGATCTCCCCAAGTCTTTTTTTCTTGATATGATAGCCTGCTATAAATCTCCCATGCTATTGCCGACAGCTTCCTTGATAACTGGTATATCTCCAGATCCTTTAGCGGAATGAAATTCTTTTTCCCATCCATCATATTTCTATTTAAATATATCAATCATATTTCGGCAAATCCTTATTTCAACTCTATTTCGCCGAAGGCATATTTCAACTGTATTTCGTCCCAGACATATTTCACGAAGTATATTTCAACCCTATTTCGCCGAAGGCATATTTCGCGAAGCATATTTCAACTCTATTTCGCTTTAGCATATTTCAACTTCGTTTCCTGATACTTCCCATATAGCACCGGCACAATAAACAAAGAAATAAGCGCCACCGTCATTCCCCCAAAAGCAGGTATTGCCATTGGGATCATGATATCCGACCCTCGGCCTGAACTTGTCAATACAGGAAGCAGTGCCAACAAAGTGGTTGCTGTTGTCATCAAACAAGGCCTAACCCTTTTCAAGCCAGCTTCCAAAACTGCTTTGCGGACTTCTTTGACATTCTCAGGTTGTATTCTTTCGAAACTTTGTTTCAGGTACGTTCCCATCACTACACCATCGTCTGTGGCAATCCCAAACAAGGCAATAAAACCTACCCATACCGCCACAGAAAGATTGAATGTGCGCATCTGGAAGAGTTCCCGGATATTGGTACCAAGGAAGTTGAAATCGAAAAACCAATCCTGCCCATAAAACCACAACATCATAAAGCCTCCCGAAAAGGCCATAGCTATGGCAGAGAAAATCATCAGCACCATGGCTGTCGAACGGAACTGCAAATACAAAATCAGGAAAATTACCGCCAAGGATAGTGGGATCACAATCGCCAAGCGCTTCTCTGCACGGATTTGGTTTTCGTAACTTCCCGAGAAAGTATAAGAAACTCCAGCAGGAACATCCAATTCTCCAGAGTTGATTTTATTTTGAATAAATGCCCTGGCATCATCTACCACTGTACCTTCAGCAAATCCATCTCGCTTATCAAAAAGCACATAACCAACCAAGAAAGTATTTTCCCCTCGGATCATCATCGGCCCAGGACGGTAATTGATCTCAGCCAATTGACCCAGTGGTATCTGTGCTCCTGTCGGAGTGCTGATCAAAATCCGCTTCAAGGCATCTGGATCATCTCTATACTCTCTGGCATATCGGGCACGGATGGCATAACGCTCACGACCTTCTACCGTGGTACTCAAGGTCATACCTCCTATCGCTACTTCGATAAACTCCTGCACATCAGCTACATTAAGCCCGTACCTACCCAACTTAGTCCTATCCAAATCAATTTCCAGATAGGGTTTACCTAAAGAACGGTCAGCAAAGACGGCTTCGGCTTTTACAGAGGCCACTTCTTTGAGTAAGCTTTCCAGTTTCAAACTGAAACTCTCAATGGTCTCTAAGTCTGGCCCATAAACCTTCATCCCCATAGGAGCACGCATGCCTGTTTGCAACATGACCAAGCGGGTTTCGATAGGTTGTAGTTTTGGTGCGGAAGTCACGCCAGGGATATTGGAAGTTCGGATTTGAATTTCATCCCAGATATCATCCGGCGTGCGGATTTCATCTCTCCATTGACGGAAATATTGTCCTCTTCTTTCATCAGAAACTAAGTATTTGGCAACATTCCGTACTATCCCCCTTCTTCTGGATTCTTCCATATAGTTTTTATCATCATCCCAGATGGCTCCGTCCTGACGGTCAAACCACCAGTTTTTGCCATCCACTTGAAGTTGATAATTCCCCTCTCTATCTACTTTAAAGCGGAGTTTTTGGGCATTGTCATCCTGTATATATTCCGTCTTGTAATTGATGATGTTTTCATACATGGACATAGGCGCAGGATCCAGAGGGCTTTCTGCCCGTCCTGCTTTTCCTACTACCGTTTCTACTTCAGGAATCGCCTGAACCAACATGTCGAGCTGCTTCACAATCTGCATATTGGCCTCTACGCCCGAATGTGGCATGGAAGTCGGCATCAATAGGAAAGAGCCTTCATTCAAAGCTGGCATAAATTCTTTGCCCATTCCTGGCAAAGCATGGGTAAGTCCAGACCAAACTGAGGTAGTGCGGATATTCCAACCCACCTGATCAAAGCCTTTGGCGACAAATCCAAAAACAGAGCCGAAACCCAACCAAATATTAATTGCAAAAAGAATGATCAGGACTGGGATGACAAAAAATACTCTAGCATGCTCCAGACACCATTTCAATAAAACAGCATAGTACCTGATAAAAAGTGAGAATGTACCCAATACCAATCCGATAACCAGACCAATGAATAGGAAGTTGATGAAAACTGACTGAGTAAGCCCTAGTGGTCTCCATTCAAAAGCCAGAAGAACTGAAACCGCAACAACCGCAATCAACATGGCTATCTGGTTTTTGTATTTACCCTCTCTGGTCTGTGTAGGGAAGAAATGATGGATCAAGTGATTCGCAGCAAAAGCCAATAACACCATTCCTGGCCAAGGGAAATAAAACAAGAGTACTAAGCCCAAAATAGCCATTCCGATATTAAGAATAGTCTTGAAGTTTTTGGATTTGACCTTAGCCCCAAATACCCAATGCGCAAAGGCAGGCATAAAGACCAAGGTGAAAATCAATGCAGCGATCAGAGCAAATGTTTTGGTATAAGCCAATGGGCCAAAGAGTTTGCCTTCTGCGGCCTGTAGGGTGAATACAGGCAAGAAACTGACGATAGTAGTCATTACTGCTGTCAGAATTGCCGAACTCACTTCAGTGGTTGCATCATAAATAATTTGAAGCTTTGTTTTTTGCCCATCAGATTCTTCCAGATGACGGAGTATATTTTCATTCAAAATAATCCCCAGATCCACCATGGTTCCAATGGCAATAGCTATCCCTGAAAGGGCTACGATATTGGCATCTACCCCTACATATTTCATCATGATGAAGCACATCAATACTGCCAAGGGCAATAGTGCGGAAATCAAAATGGAAGCCCGGAGGTTGTACACCATCACCATGATCACGATAATGGTAATCAGAATCTGCAAACTGATGGCTTCATTCAGCGTATTGAGCGTTTCCTTGATCAAACCTGAGCGGTCATAAAAAGGCACAATGGTTACCTTGGAAATACTTCCATCTTCCAAAGTCTTGGTAGGAAGTCCGGGAGAAATTTCATCTATTTTGGCCTTGATGGCATCAATGACTTGCAAAGGATTGTCACCATACCGGGCTACTACTACCCCACCAACGGCCTCAGCACCTCCTTTATCCAAAATCGCTCTTTCGGCACGGCTGGCTGGACCAATATTTACCTTAGCGATATCTTTGATACGTAGAGGGACATTATTTGTCATTTTAACCACCGCCATTTCAATATCATCCAATGACTTTACATAGCCCAACCCGCGCACAATAAATTCCACCTGATTGATTTCCATGGTGTTGGCACCAATATCCAGATTGGACTGCTTGATCGCATTCATCACCTGCATCATGGAAACATTGTGTGCCTTCATGGCCACAGGATCCAAATCCACTTGATATTCCTTCACATGCCCCCCAATGCTCGCTACCTCAGCAACTCCTTCAGTACCTGCCAAACCATAGCGCACATAATAATCCTGGATACTTCGAAGTTCGTGTAAATCCCAACCGCCGGCAGGATTACCATTTTCATCCCTCCCTTCTAAGGTGTAAAAGTAGACCTGGCCTAATCCTGTTGCATCAGGTCCAAGCTTAGGCTGTACTCCTTCAGGCAATAATCCAGAAGGCAGAGAGTTGAGTTTTTCCAAAATTCTGGAACGGCTCCAGTAGAACTCAACATCCTCTTCGAAAATCAAATAGATGGAAGAGAACCCGAACATAGAAGTGCTCCGGATAGACTTTACCCCGGGCATCCCCAACAGGGAAGTGGTCAAGGGATAAGTAATCTGATCCTCCACATCTTGTGGCGATCGGCCCATCCAGTCGGTAAAGACAATTTGCTGGTTTTCCCCGATATCAGGAATGGCATCCACTGGTACAGGATCATTGGGAAGAAAACCTGTATTCCAATTGAAAGGAGCAGTCACAATCCCCCAAGCTACTACGAGCAAAAGGAGGATAACTGTCACCAGTTTATTTTCGAGGAAAAATTTGATGATATTATTTAGCATAGTTCTTTGGACTAAATGCTTTATATCTGATAACTCTCTTTGAATCGAAGAAACAGATATTAGTGGATACTAGATATTGATAGATATTTTGTCTGCTTTAAAACAAGACAGGTTAAAGAAAGGAACCGCTAAGAGCAAATTAGAAGTAGGATAAATCTGTCAGATTTTGAAAACCTGCTAGGTCTACAATTAAAGAAATCACCTGAATTTGGGATGTGACTTTAAATTAAAACTTTGCGGTCTTTGCTTCTTGGCGACCTTGGCGAGAAACTAAATCAGGAATACCTGACAAAAAATATAAATCGCTGTATCGTGAAATAAGGGTGGAGAAGAATCAGCAAAGGCTGTTTTCTCATCAATATCGAATGTGTAAAAAGGTGATTCAAATTGCAAAACTGGACTTGAATATTCAAAAGTCTGATGTTGAAGATTCAACACATCAGAAATTTGTTGATCAGTATTGGGAAGCTCTAAATTAGAAATATCATCGCAGCATCCCTGCATCGGTGTATTGGATTCGCAGCAAGTTTTGTATTCAGAAAAAACATTGATCCTTTGAAAATCATCTCCACAATAATGCATGGAATAGCTCAGCCCTGCGTTGAAAAACACATAGAAAACAAGGAGTGCTATTTTTATAAATGACTTCACGGTTGCTATTTACGCTTCAAATGTAAGAAGGTTTTACCTAGTAAATGTATAGAATTTTTATTTGAATTAATAATGAGGCAATTTTTGACATATGCAATTCACTCAATCCTGATTGTCAGATAGACAGAGATGAAAAGGTATACGTGACAATCACAGCGATTCAAAAGTTTCTCAGGTCATTCCTAGTAGTTAGCTAACATATTTAGTAATTATTGAATTTTTTGCTTAGTGTATTAAGCATTTAATGAGTTTTATGAGTAAATAATGAGTGTAAAGTCAAATATCGTTTTCTTTATTAAGCAATATAATGGAATCAATTGAAGAAAGATTTCTGAAAAAGTTAGTGATTTCCACATTGACAGTACATACACCTTCCGAGTAGTTGGAAAAAATATAAGCAATAAGCAGATTCAAGGAGTCAAAAACAGCTTTATCGCAGCAGATGATATCGAATACGGAAATCAGAACCGGATTCCCTTATGGCTGTTTGGATTTATGTATTGACAAAGAAGAAATTATTCCACTTGGATTAAAAAAATGAAAAAGCCAGACCAAGGGAAAAATTTGAATAAAGTCCCTGTTGAACATATTTTCTATCATCCTCATTTATTCGAATCCGAGGACCTCTTACCATATTCAAATCTCCGCTTAAAATTAAATGCAGGGCATTTCTATTTTCTAACTGATGCAATTGATATTTGAACCTGGTTCTTTGAAAGAAACTATGGTAATTCAATCTGAATTTATTTTCCCCATCAAAATGGGTCATGGTATTGACCGCTACTCCCAGACCAGCTTCAATGACAAACTTATCGGTTAAAGGAATTGCATAAAACAACATGCCTCCTTGGCTTTGCCAATTTACCCTGTCAAAAAAATCTCCCAAAATCTCTGTTTCCCCAACTTGACCTCCATTTCGAGAAATAAACAAACCAAA
>NZ_REBN01000071.1 GCF_007692705.1 Mongoliibacter sp. | reverse complement strand
CTGATGCAAGTCTTCGTCTACTTTTTTTTACCTTATTTAAGTTGACAAAGTAGGATTAATAATTATCTTTTTGTCGAGTAGGCAAGGAGAATTTCACTCCAAGCCTCTCACAGCACCGTGCGTGATAGTCTCCCATCACACGGCGCTTCCGAAGTTAGGTTTTCCGTTGCTTACCAATTACAGGTGGTTGCAATGCCCAATGTGCAAACAAATTTGGCTTGGTCTTGTACACAGTTTCCAGCCATTTTATCGCTTTTCGCTTTCCTATGCGCTTATTGGCCATTTTCCATTCAATCAATTTCCTATTGAGCCAGAACCAGAGACCTGTTGTAGTCCATTTATGGAACTTACAATAATAATTCATCCAGCCTCTAATCTTAGTATTGATCGCTCTTGACATTTCTTGAATGTTGCCCCTGAATTTCCTGATGGAAAATTTCCTGATCTTGTCCCTGACCGCAGTTTTGGCTGCTTCACTCATACAGGCTGCAGTTAACAGTCTGAGCCCGTATTTTGTCGGACAATACCGTGGTTTAAAGGTATAGCTCAGAAAGTTGAAACTCCCTGCGCTGCTTGATTTTTCCCTGTTTTTATCATTCCTACAGTAAACGATCTTCGTCTTTTGCTCATTGATTTTCAATTTGCATTCCGTAAATCTCGCAGAGATTCTGGATTTAATGAACAGAGCCTGCTTTTCGCTGTTGCAGTGTACAACAATGTCGTCGGAATACCTTTCGAACCGTATGTATGGGTAATGAATACCCATCCATTTGTCGAATGTAAAATGAAGGAAGATATTTGCCAATAATCCACTGACAACTCCGCCCTGGGGGGTACCTTCATTCCGTTTTTCAATCCTTCCGTCCTGTTGTTTCTTTACATCAGCTTTCAACCATCGTTCAATATACATTAGCACCCATTTCTCTTGGGTGTAATACCTTACTGCTTTCATCATCAATTCATGGTCGATGCTGTCGAAGAAGGCCTGTATATCGATGTCAATTACCCAGCCCGTTTTCCCACATCGGTTCATCGCAGTCTGGATTGCCATATGGGCATTTTTCCCTGGACGGTATCCATAACTGTCCTGATGAAAGGTGTGGTCTACTTTTGGCTCTAGATAGGTTTTGACCACTTGTTGACATACGCGATCTGAGACTGAAGGAATTCCTAATTTCCTTGTCCCTCCTGATTTCTTGGGTATTTCAACTTCCCTTACGGGTTGTGGAAAGTAACTCCCTGAACTCATTCTGTTCCAAAGCTTATAGGTGTTTGCTTTCAGTCCTTCTTCGTATTGCTCAATACTCTGTCCGTCTACCCCTGCGGATCCTCTGTTGGACTTGACTAGCCAGAAAGCTTCAAGTACCATTTTCCTGGTAATCGGATGTTCCTTTGTTTCGTAATAATCAATCATCCCTTTTTACAGTTGTTGTAAATTATGAAACCAACTTCGGTCCCACCCTTCGCTCTTCCCTGCTTTCACAGAGCTTCATCACTACTACGGTGAAAGCCGCCCCCGTAACAGCTATTGGTATTTGCCTTGCGGGTTCTCCGCTTGTACTTTCCCTTTGCATTCCGTTACGGGTTCCCTTGTTCCATTGTTATGCCTGTACCGGCTTCCTGCCCCCTTTACACCGCCTGCTGTCTAACCCGCTCCAGATTACTGCTGTTAGACTCAATTCCTGAAGGCCAATAAATCCCTTCAGTTTCAGCAGAATATATGGACGTATCGATGTTTTACTATGGAGGTTCACTTTCGTTCAGCTCTCCGGTACATACCTGACAGATTTAATCTGCCTTTTCTTTATCGCTCAGCACAATTCCCTTTCGGTAAACTGCACCATAAAGTGGTTTGGGGGATATGTCTGTCATCTCCTCCGATGGGCCTACCATCATCATATCAATAGCATGTGTTGGACGTTTTCCTACACTTCAAGGCACACTTACTGGCATCCGAGTAAATTTCAAATTAATAAATTATCCCCACTATTTGTATGATTAGGGGGATTTTTCCTTTTTATGAAAAACACCCCCCTGTTCCAAGCTGAATATGTCCAGTTGCACTTTTTTAAGATCTCTGTCTTCTGCCCTTATTTCTTTGGCATTTATCAGGGAAACAAGACATACATAAGAGATCATGTTGGATCTTGCCATCGCCACCAGGGTGGTGAATTGCTCAGCTTCCTTTACTCTTTTATGGATCACACTGAATATTAAATTGGCTATCAAAGCCACCCAAACCTGTGTTTTAATGCCTTCCTGGCTGTCCGAGAAAAACCATTTCAGTTCAAAGTTCTGTTTCAGCTTTTTGAAAAACGGCTCTATTTCCCATCTGTTTTTGTACAGCATAATAATAGTCTGGCTCTGATACTCAAAAAGGTTGCTCAGGAATTTAAGAATTTTTCCGGTCAATGGATCTTTATAGGTAATCAGTCTTGCTTTCAGTGGTTCCCCCTTGGTTTTCAACAGGATAACCTGATCCAATATGGCCCCGCCGGACAGATATCCATGGACATCATGCCTTATTTGATCTACGATTTCATAGTTTGCGTTGTCATTGAGCCGGGTGACATACCATACACCCATATCGGTCCATTCCCGGTATATTGAATAATTTACATATCCCTTGTCAAAGACGTAGATCGTGCCCGGAGCAGCTTTTAGCTGTCCGAGAAAATCTTTATCATTTTTGCTTGCCTCGGTCATCCATATAATTTCCGGCACCATACTGTCCAAAGGGAGCACTGCATGAACTTTAAGTCCACCCTTCTTTTTACCGTTGATTGGATTACGTCCTGCCCCTTTGAACACATCTACAAAAAGGCTGATTGTGGTGGAATCAAACACCTCGACATTGTTGGGGTTTACCTCCCCGTTGATGGGGAGATGCAGA
>NZ_REBN01000243.1 GCF_007692705.1 Mongoliibacter sp. | reverse complement strand
TGCCAAGTTGAGGAAAGAAAAGTATGGGGTGGAATACATAGAATATTACAAAAAATACCCTGAAGGTCTCAAAGGTGCGCAGGAAGCCTTACGGAGAAATCCGACCTCATTTCACAACCTGCGTTATTATTGCAAGACCCCTTTCAAATTCATAGGGAATGATAAAATCAAGCGATATGCAAAGTATAGGGTAAGACCTTTAGACAATGAACCCGAAACTGGTATCCAGCATGACATGAGTACGGTGGATACAGGTAATCAGCGTATACTTCCTTTCGAAACCAGGGGGAGGAATTACCTGAAATATGAATTTGAAGAAAGGGTGAACAGAGAGGGAGCTAAGTATATGATGCAGATTCAGACCAGGATTGCGCAGGATGATGATGACCCTGAAATCTTCAACAATATGGTGCCCTGGGATGAGTTGGCCCATCCGTGGCATGATCTTGCAGTGATAGAAATCGATAAAGCCCTGGATTGGAAGGAGAGCACCATTACCAGTTTTTCTCTAAATAATATGCCAAAGACTTTGGGAATCATTCCTGCCAAAAGCATTTATGATTATAACAGTCTCAACTATATGCGTGCCCACTCCGAAAAAGCCAAGCATGCCCGCCTGCTTTCCTACAAGCTCTTTGGTTATCCCAAGCCAATACCCAACAATGATGATAGAAATACCGGAGATTGGGTAAAGGTTCAAAAAGAGAAGGTGAGTAAGCTGGTCAGGAATTGAGGGTGAATGCTTAAACTTCGAAGAATTGTCTATTCAAAGTAGAATTATGATAAAGGGAAAGTATTTTTTTAAATTAAAAATTCAGAAAATCAATGGATTAAAGTTTTGATCATAATTTTTGGTACTTCCAGGTTTGCAAAATCAAAGTTAAGGGCTACATTTGCAGTCCGTAATTACGGGAGACCATAGAGTAGGGGTGGATTTATTTACCGATACTTTAAAAACAATAGAGGAGTGGCAGAGTGGTCGAATGCGGCGGTCTTGAAAACCGTTGTACCGCAAGGTACCGGGGGTTCGAATCCCTCCTCCTCTGCTTTTAGTTGATCAGATCTTCCAAAATTAATCTGAAACAATCAGGTTAGAGATTTGAAAAACGAAGTTGGAAACTGAAAAAAGTGCCTAAACAGCCTCATAACGCAGATTTTCAACCAATATTTACAAAAATTAAATGAAAAAGCCCGCATCTCATCGATGCGGGCTTTTTTCATTTTAGCCTCATAAATCATCAAAATTTTCAATTATTCTCAAACTTCTGGTGAGTAATTCGGTGAGTCATTCGGTTTTCCAAAATGACTCACCAGAAATGATGTAAACAATTGAATATCAACATGTTCGACAGGTGTACATCTTGAAAAATGACTCATCCATTAGTAATTTTACAACACTAAACGGTAAGAAAATGATTGAAAACAGTTTCAGTATCCTCTTTTACCTGAAAGCCTCTAAAACTAAAGGGCAAAAGGAAAGGCATGTTTATGCAAGAATCACCGTAGGCCATAAGCGGGTTGAGCTATCCACTAAGATGACGTGTAACCCTTCCGAATGGAATAGTGTTGCAGGAAGGGCAAATGGGAAAAGTGAAAAAGCGAAAATGCTTAACAGTCTCCTTGATTCCTATCAGATGAAAATCCATCAGGCTAGAAAACAGCTGATGGATTTGGATAAGGATCTGACAGCAGAAAGTATAAAAAATACGCTGATAGGAAAGTCAGAGGATAGAAAACTGATTCTTGAGATTTTTGAAACCCACAACAAAGAGATGGAGGCACTTGTGGGAAAAGAATTTGCTCCAGGCACAATGGAAAGGTATAGGACTTCTCTAGAACATACCAGATCATTTATCCGGTGGAAATATGGCAAGGATGATATGGAGCTAAAATACCTTGACTATGAATTCATCAGTCAATATTCTTTCTGGCTCAGGACAGTGAGGGGCTGTGCCCACAATACAACGGTAAAATACCTTTCCAACTTTAAAAAGATCGTCCTGAACTGTGTGAAAATAGGATGGCTTCAAAGAGATCCTTTTATGGGTTTTAAAATGGTGAAAAGAGAAGTAAGACGGGAAATCCTCACTAAAGAAGAACTTCAAAAAATATCAGAGAAGGAGTTTACTATTCAAAGAATGGCCCAGGTGCGGGATGTTTTTCTTTTTTGTTGTTATACTGGGTTAGCCTACATAGATGTAAAAAACCTTAATCGAAACCAGATTATATTCGGTATTGATGGTGAGAAGTGGATTGAAGCCAAAAGAAAGAAAACAGATTCGCCTATCAGGTTGCCTTTGCTGCCAAAGGCTTTGGAAATCATGGATAAATACAAAGACCATCCCAAATGTTCTGCAGAAAATACTGTTCTACCAGTTTTGAGTAACCAAAAGATGAATTCATATCTCAAAGAAATTTCAGATTTATGTGAAATAAATAAAGAGCTGACATCTCATATAGCCCGTCATACCTTCGCTACAACTGTTACTTTGGGAAATGGTGTTCCTATTGAGACAGTATCAAAGATGCTCGGCCACAGTTCCCTGAAACAGACCCAGCACTATGCAAAAATACTGGATATCAAAATAAGTGAGGATATGGCAAAATTGAAGAAAAAATTGAGCTTCGATGATGGCTAAGTGTTGGTTTAAAAGCTAAAATCTCTAAAAGTATTTCTGAGGTGTATTCACAAGCATGAATCCTTGTTTTTCTATAAAGCTGCTGGTTTTTGTAACAAATATTGAATGAATTTATTACAAATTTGAATATATAAAGCCTATTTCCGTTCCCAACTGAGGGTGATGGGAAGGATTGTAGGTTATGAAATTTTTTGATTTGAGGTCAATGCTGTCCTAAATAATTTTTGATTTGATAAGAATAATCATTTTGCTTCATTT
>NZ_REBN01000010.1 GCF_007692705.1 Mongoliibacter sp. | reverse complement strand
TATGAAAAAGTCCACATTGATTAGTATTACATTGATTTTAGTTTTTGGTGGGAGCTTCACCGCTTTTTCTCAGATAAAACAAAGAAAAAAGCCCAATATTATCTTTATCCTTACAGATGATCTTGGGTATGGTGATATAGGAGTATTGTTTCAAAACCAGCGCCAGAAAGAAGGAAAACCGTTTCATAAAACCCCAAATCTTGACAGGTTCGCCTCTGAAGGTATGACTTTGACAAGACACTATGCTCCAGCACCGGTCTGTGCACCTTCCAGAGCATCTTTGCTTCTTGGTCAACACCAAGGTCATGCTTCAGTTAGGAACAATCAGTTTGATAAGGCCCTTCCTGATAACCATAATCTAGCGACCGTTCTGAAAGCATCGGGATACAGAACATCCTTAATCGGTAAGTATGGTTTGCAGGGTGAGGGAAATAATCCTGAAAGCTGGGAAGCATATCCGACTAAAAGGGGCTTCGATTACTTTTTTGGATATGTCAGACACGGTGATGGGCATAATCATTATCCAGCCCATGATGTTGCCATTCGTGGGCCTAAAGAACTTTATGATGGGGATCAGGAAATTTCGGATAAGTTGAAAGGGTGTTATACTACAGATTTATTTACGGCCAGAGCAAAGAAATATATCATTGACCACGCAGAAAATGAAGCAGATAAGCCATTTTTTATGATGTTGGCTTATGATACCCCACATGCAGGTTTGGAGGTTCCAACCATGGCATATCCAAAAGGTGGAGGCTTGCAAGGCGGAATGCAATATATCGGTGAGAAGGGTAATTTTATCAATACTTCCCATAATGAAATCGATAAATTCATTCACCCTGATTACAGAAATGAGGATTGGCCTGAAGTGCAAAGGCGCTTTGCTACAATGGTGAGACGTATTGATGATTCTATCGGTGATTTGGTTCAATTACTGGGAGATTTGGATTTGGAAAATGAGACCATCATTGTTTTTACTTCTGATAATGGACCACATTTGGAGTCATATGGGTATGGAGAATATGCCCCGACTTTTTTTGAAAGTTATGGCAATATGGACGGCACCAAAAGGGATACATGGGAAGGTGGAATTCGAGTCCCGACATTGGTTAAGTGGCCTGGTGAAATTTCCGGTGGTTCTAAAAACAGCTCCCCTTCAGGTTTTCATGATTGGTTACCTACTTTTGCTGATTTGGCAGGTATTCCAAGCCCGGCAAATACAGATGGGAAATCACTGCTGCCGATATTGTCGGGAGAATCTGACAGTTTTGATAGCAGGGTTTATATTGAGTATCAGGTAAATAATTCCACCTCTGATTATGATAGCTTTTTAGAAGAAAGAAGGGGCCAAAAGAGAGGGGAAATGCAGGTTTTGTACCTCAATGGGTACAAAGGAATCCGCTATAATATAAATTCACACATGGATGATTTCAGTATCTACGATACCGAAAATGACCCGGGAGAAACCCGGAATCTAGCCGATAGCACTGATGAATTTGAGGAACTTCAGGATGAAATGAAGAAGTCGGTTCTGCGTTGGAGAAGGAATGAGTCATCGGCAAAAAGACCATATGACAGAGAACTCGTTCAGCCAGTTTTTTCATTGGAAGAAAAAATGGAAAAAGGACTCAGAGAATATATTTATTCAATTGACAGTCCATGGGCTCCCTTTATCAATACGGCTAACCAAAAGGCAAACGAACTGGGAATTAGCTTGGATATGGATTTGGAGAAGGCAATGGAGAAAAACCAAGTACTGATTTATGAAGGCCTTATTAAAATAGATGCAGAAGGGGAATATAAACTGACTTTTGAATCTGAATCTAATATTGTCATGCATATTCATGAAATATTGGTTATTGATAATGATATGAATCACAGAGATTCACTGAATAATACTTCTGTTTTTCTTGAAAAGGGTTATCATCCTTTCAAACTGGTGATGCATACCGAAAGGGATATTTCTTCAGCAACCAAAATATTTATCAATGATGTTGATATTCAAGGTATGGAATCAATGTTCTTTCATTAGGTCAGAAAATGAAAAGTGATACCAATTTAAGAACTGAAAATGAAATTGCAGACATGTTTTTGAAAGCCAAGCATTGGCACTTGTTTTGGCTGTCATCAGGAATCCCTTTGATATTTCAATTTATGTTGATGCTAACGCTTATTGTTAATCTTTTGTCAGAAACAGTTTATTTTTCCGGATTGGTTTACATCTACATAAAAATTTACCCCATTTTGATGTTTTTATTTTTCGGTGTGTTGTTTGGGTGGCTTTGGTCAGTTGTATCTGGACTTCAAAGGTTGATTCCTGCCGAGATAATATTAAAAGAAACCAGATTTAAGTTTTTTCTTTTGATTCTTGTAGTATTCATGTTTTTGTACTGTGTGTATTTCATTGCTTTTTTCAACTTCGTAACGCTTAACTCTGGGGTTTTTGCAGTAATTGTACCCTTTCAAATCTTTTCAATATGCTGCTTTTTATACTGTTTGCTTTTTGCTGCAAAAACATTAAAAACAGCTCAGTTGAAAAAGGAAGTAATATTTAGTGACTATGCAGTGGAATTCTTTTTGATTTTGTTTTATCCGATCGGGATTTGGATAATTCAACCCAAAATAAATGAACTGATCAAACAACAAATAATTATTTCCAATATTGATTAGCAAAGTATGAAGATTGATGAACCCATAAGCACTAAGAAAAAACTTCAATCTGAGGAGTATTTTAAAATTTCCCGGTTTAAACCTTTGATAAAAAAGACCAAGCCTCATAAGCACGAAGGGTACTATGAATTGATCTTTATTGCAGAAGGAGAGGGGATTCATCACGTAGAGACAGAAAGTTATCAGGTTCAAACACCTGACTTCTACTTTATCAAACCAGGACAACTTCACT
>NZ_REBN01000185.1 GCF_007692705.1 Mongoliibacter sp. | reverse complement strand
TATTTCTACTCTATTTCAATTGTATTTCTACCTTATTTCTACTCTATTTCAATTGTATTTCTACCTTATTTCTATAATAATCACCGTGGTCAAAAAGACCTTCGGTCCCGCAGGTGCGAAACCAAAGGTCAAGATCCTATTCCACCTTAAACGCATCCACCGGATTGATCATCGCTGCACGGATAGACTGCGAACTCACCGTAAGGGCCGCAATAAACAATGCGATAAAACCCGAAAGCAGAAAAACCATCCAGGAAAGTGAAATACTGTAAGCAAAGCCATCCAGCCAATTGCTCATACCAAACCATGCGATCGGTACTGCCAACACAAAACCCATAAGCACAAGCTTGAGAAAGTCTTTCCCTAAAAGAAGTATGATACTACTAATGCTTGCTCCCATCACTTTGCGTACACCTATTTCTTTGGTTCTTTGCTCTGTCGCATAGGCGGTTAACCCAAATAGTCCCAAGATGGAGATCAGGATAGCCAGTCCGGCAAAAAAACCGAATACTGTACCTACTTTTTGCTCAGCTTCATATTGTTGGTCAAACCTGTCTGCCACTGAATAATAATTGAAAGGGAAATCAGGACGCAAAGCCGTCCACTCTTCCCTGAGGTAGGCTATGCTTTCGTCAAACCTATCTGCGCCCAGACGGAAAGCCACTTCATTGAACCTATCCTCGGGTACCATAAAGATCATAGGACTGATGGGCTGATGCAGGGATTCAAAGTGAAAATCTTTAACCACTCCGACCACATAACCTCTTCTCGGTCCATAATGCATCCTTTTCCCAACAGCCTCATCTGCAGAGTTCCACCCAATTGCTCTAACTGCCGATTCATTGATCAAAAATGCCTCTGTGCTATCCGAAGCCAATTGATAATTGAAATCACGTCCAGCGGCCATTTTGATGTCAAATGTTTCCATAAAAGAATGGCTGACATGTATATCCGTCAACCTGATGTCCATAACTGTAAGCTCTCCGTTGACCTCAGCTTCGGCTCCCTGCGCATCAAGCAGTCTTCCACTTGGCACCCTAGAAGCTAAAGTCATTTCCTCAATACCTGGCTGTTGCAGGAATCGGTCCTTTAGAGTCTGATAATTTTCCACCAACTCTCTGTACGCAGGAAGTACGATCACGTGGTCTTTACTGAATCCCAAGTCTTTGTTTTTCATGTAATCCAACTGCTTGAGTACTACCATAACCGCCACTATCAGTACAATAGAAATGGCAAATTGCCCCACAACAAGTGCCGATCGTAATTTTTCATGGATAGAACCGATTTTGTATGTGCCTTTCAGAACTTTTACAGGCTGGAATCCAGATAAAAACAAAGAAGGGTAGCTACCTGCCAACATTCCAACCAATATGACAAGGCCCAGCATCCCCAAAATGTATTCAGGATGCTCCAACAAGTTCATGCTCAATTCTTTTCCTGTAAAATCTCCAAAAATAGGTAAGGTCAAGCCTGCAAGGAGTATGGCAATCACCAATGCAAGAAAGGTCATGAATATGGTCTCACTCATAAACTGCCTGATCAAAAGTTGTCGATCAGCACCCAGCACTTTCCTAAGCCCTACTTCCAAAGCCCTTTTAGCAGATCGCGCTGTGGACAGGTTCATGAAATTCACACAAGCGATCAGTAGGATAAAAATTGCTATAGCAGTATAGATATACACGTATTCAATGCTACTGTTTGGTTCCAATTCAGAATCGAGGTTGGAGTACAAGTGAATGTCCGTGATAGGCCAAAGCTGCAGTTGGTTCCAGGTGGAAGCCAATGCACCATCCTGTCCAGGTTGTATATGTCTGTTCAAAAACGCTGGAATCTGTGCACTGATACTTTCTGGATCCACACCTTCCTGGAGAAGAATATAGGTGGCGAAATTATTGGATCCGAAATTCTTCATCATGGCATCATAACCTCCATAAAAGTCTTTCACCAATTCCATTGAAGCCAAAAAATCTGCCTTGAAATGTGAATTGTCAGGAATATCAGCCATAACTGCACGAACTTGCATGTTGGCAGATTCATTTCCGATTTTCACTTCCAAACTTTTACCAATCGGGTCTGCTTGACCAAAATACTTCTTGGCCATGCTCTCCGAAATCACCATTCCATCTGGAAAACTCAATGCGCGCTCAGGGTCCCCGTCCAAAACTTCCCAAGAAAAAACATTGAACACCTCAGGATCGGAAAAGTAAAATCTCTTTTCCTCGAAAACGTTGTTTTCATCTTTGAGCACCACATTGGTATTCAGGATACGAACGGATTCCTCCAATTCCGCTTCAAAATCGGATTTAAGAAGAGCGCCAAAAGGGGGAGCTAAATGACCCAAATGTAAGTTTACTTCACCGCTTTGATTGGAAAATGCTCTCGATACCCTGTATATCCTTTCTGATTTTTCGTGATACTTATCGAAACTGAGTTCATGCTGTACAAATAAAAAAATCAAGATACTTGCTGCCATACCAACAGAAAGTCCCAGAATATTGATCAGGATGTAAGCAGGGTTTTTCTTCAGGTTTCGGATGAATATTTTCAAATAGTTACGGAGCATTGGTAGTTGGTTGTTGTGTTGATAGTGTTAGTTCTTATTCCCTTCTTATTTCTTGAATCTTAACTTCCCGATACTTGGGGCAGGCTATGGCTTCTCGCTTCTCTGTATCTAGCCTCTCGCTTCTAGTCTCTCAAATCTCATCGACTCTATATTCCATATCCATGCCATGACAGATCTTGGCAAAACGGCCAAAGACCTGTATCAAGCGTCCCTTACATAAAAATAAGCGGACAATATTGTTCGCTGGTGGTCAAAAATTCACAAATACCATCATTAAATACCCGGGTTCTACCCGGGGCAAATACCACTTCGTGAATTCAATCACTTCGTGATTTTCTCTGTGA
>NZ_REBN01000055.1 GCF_007692705.1 Mongoliibacter sp. | reverse complement strand
TGACCTTTTTTCGGCCAAAAAACAACCTCAAATACCATCATTAATTACCCGGGTTTTACCCGGGGCAAATACCACTTCGTGAATTCAATCACTTCGTGATTTTCTCTGTGATTCATTTTAAATTATAAATTTTTCATTCATAATTTCTTACTCATTGATTACGTCTCGGCTCTCGCTTCTCGTCTCTCGCTTTTTAAATCTCCCTATTCATTTCTAATAGATTCTACTGGATTAGCCCTAGCTGTTTTCAAGGATTGGAAAGTAACTGTTAAATACGCTACACCCACAGAAATGGCTGCAGCCCCTAGGAAGAAGTCCCATGAGATAGGTATTTTATAAGCAAACTGAGAAAGCCATTCTGACATGAGATAATACCCTAGTGGTAAAGCTATTAAGAGAGAAAAAACTACAGGGACAAGAAATTCACCCGATAGCTGATTGACAATCTTAGAAATAGAAGCACCCAAAACCTTTCTTATGCCTATTTCCTTTTTCCTGGATTCTGCTGTGAAAATGGAAAGTCCCAATAAACCCATAGCTGAGATAATCAGTGTCAACAAGGCAAAAAACCCGAGAAGGTTTCCTGTTTTCTCCTCTTGCTTGTATTGGGCTATGATTGAATCTTCAAGAAAGTTGATATCAAAAGGAAGGCCAGCATTTATATTTTCCCATTTGCTTTTTACATCTGTAATCATCAATTCATCAAAAGCTTTATCACCCTTTACCACCAAGTACCTACTCCCATCGAATGCATCATTAATTGCCGGAAGGTATACTGTTGGAGAAATACCTACCCTAAGGTCTTGTGTATGATAGTCTTTTACTACACCTATTACATTACCCTTGTAATTGGAATAAAGCTGTCCGTTTTCTTCTGTAAAGACGCGCAAATCAGCACCTATAACAGATTCAAGATCATTGTTCATCCATTTCACCGCAGACTCATTAATAATCATGCCCACTCCATCCAATGCCGGGAATTGTTCCCGAATCATGGATTTTATGCCCTTATCATTGAATTCATCCGAAAATTCCCTTCCAGACAGCATTGGGATTCCCAGTGCTTCGAAATAATTCTTGTCTATATATTGCACTCGTAGAAATTCCATTTCTCCTGGAGGCATACCTGGGTAATCTACAGATGGTCCCCATCCGGGTTGGATTCCAGGTTGGTCACTGGTCAACCTGACTGAGGATATACCGTTGATTTTTTCCAGTTCCTGCTTTAGGACAACACTGTTCTCATTTTTGGTTCCTAGTCTTATGGTCAATATGTTTTCAGGCTCAAATCCCATGGATGATTGAGTCATGAAACCGTGTTGAAAGTAAGCCACTGTGGCACAAAAAACCAGAAGGGTAGAAAGCACAAACTGAAAGACGACCAGACCCTTTCTTATGTAACTCTTCCCACTCCTGACAGGCGATTGTTTCAGTATCATTTCAGGATTTAAGCCTGATAAGTAAAAGGCAGGAAAAATCCCTGATAACAAAGAAGATGCTATCCATACAAAAAATAATAGCACCTGTAATTCCAGGTCTTGAAAGGGATCGAATGGGATTTCCATTCCCATAGCGGTACGCACTACAGGCAAAGTCAAATAAACCAAACCCAAACCTGAAACCATAGAGATGCCATTGATCACAAGCGATTCTGCCAAAAATTGCCCTATCAATTGGGCCCTTTTTGCCCCATTAACTTTCCGGATTCCTATTTCTTTCATCCGTTTGATTGCCCTAGCGGTGGCAAGATTTACAAAATTGATAGCCGCCAAAATCAAAACAAACAATCCAATTGAAAGAAATATCCAAAGTGTACGCTCCGTTATAATTGGAGTCCAGTCACTTTGCATGGAATCGTCCAAATGTATTTTGGTAAGGGGTTGTAGGTAATGGATGTAGTTTTTGGCTTCTTCTGGATTCCGGTATTTATCGTTGACCTCGACTATCCGTTGGCTCAGCTCCCCAGGAGATATACCTGGTTTTACTTTCGCATAAGTATATACCTGAGGCCACCAAAAACTTCCAAACTCGGCCGTGTAAGGGAAGCCGTTTAATGATTTGAAGCTAGCCATGCCGGTTATGAAATCAAATTTCATATGGGTGTTAGAGGGCAAGTCTTCAAGAACTGCCTTGACTACATAGGCTGTCCCATCCACAAGTAATGTTTTATCAATAGGATTGTCTTTTCCAAAGTATTTAGATGCAGCGGAATAGGTAATGGCCAACTGATTAGGGTTTTCCAATAAGTCATTCCAACTGCCCTGCCTTAATTCAAAATCAAAGACCTGGTCAAAACCAGCATCTGAAAAAATAAAATTATCTTCTCTAAAGCTTTCTTCAGGATTACTCCCTTCCGGATTGGAAATAAAACTGCTGCTCAGATGAACACTTACAGCCTGTTCCAGATCTTCCGGAAAGGCATTTCTCAGCATAGGTGCAACGGCACCTCCTGTCCATGACCAGTTTTCTTTTTGATTGGCTGTCTGAACCACCCTAAAAACCCTCTCACTATCTTGATGAAAAGCATCATAGGACCTTTCATGTTTTACAAAAGCCATTAAAATCAAGCAAGATGCCAATCCAAATGAAAGTCCGAGAATATTGATTAGAGAAAATGACTTTTGCCGAATCAGATTTCTCCATGCGATTATAAAATAGTTTTTAAGCATCTTCTAAAATGGTTAATAATTATCTTTAAAGTTGTCCCCTTCTATTTCGACATTCATTGTCATTATTCGATATTCCGATGGAGGCAGGAATTACAGGAAATTTTTCCCCTTTTCTCCCTGACCCATTTTTACTTTTGGCCTGAAAAGCTTACCTCTCAGGGACTACCTCTTGTTTCGATTTCATTTATATTTCTACTCTATTTCAATTGTATTTCTACCTTATTTCTACTCTATTTCAATTG
>NZ_REBN01000206.1 GCF_007692705.1 Mongoliibacter sp. | reverse complement strand
TGAACCGTTCTCCAGCAAAGGTTCAATCGGCACTTTTGGAAGCCATGCAAGAGAAGCAGGTTACTATTGGGGAAACTACATTCCAGTTAGACAGGCCTTTTTTGGTATTGGCTACACAAAACCCTGTAGATCAGGAAGGGACTTACCCTTTGCCTGAAGCACAGGTGGATAGGTTTATGATGAAAGTACACATTGATTATCCGAGTAAGGCTGATGAAATGGAAGTCATGAGAAGAATGGCCAATATGCAATTCAACTCTGAAGTAAATGCTATTTTATCCAAAGAGGATATTTTTGCAATCAGGTCTATGATCAATGAGGTCAAAATTGCGGAGCCATTGGAGCAGTATATCATCGAATTGGTTTTTGCAACAAGGTTCCCGGAAAAGTATGGCCTTAAGGAAGAAGCCAAGTACATTCAGTTTGGGGTTTCTCCAAGAGCAAGCATCAACCTAAATCTGGCAGCAAGAGCCTCTGCTTTTATGGATGGAAGAGATTATGTGCTTCCTGAGGACATCAAAGCAGTCGCAGAAGATGTGCTCAATCACCGGATTATCCTCAATTATGAGGCCGAGGCAGACAATATTTCCACCCGTGACCTGATCCGCATATTTTTGGATAAAATTCCCATTAACAAAACCGTAACATTGAATTAGTCAAAATTGATTGATTTTGATAGTTGTAGGCTTTATTGACAAATAGGGGTCATTGCAATATTAATTTATTGTATTGACCCCTTTAATTTTTTACTTTCTATTTAATGAATTGATAATTTTTTCTACGCTCTCAATTCACATTGCATGATGACATTTGTGCTGTTCATAGCTGTACAAAAATTATCATCATGAAAAAGAAATTTTACCTCATTATCCTGGGTCTTCTGATCACGGGTTTTTCATATGCGCAATCCGGGTCAATACGGGGTGTTGTTTTTGACTCAGTTACAGGAGAGACCATTATCGGCGCAAATGTCAGGGTTGAAGGGACTTCAATTGGCGTGGCTACGGGAATTGACGGAGATTTTGAGATTAAAAATATTCCTGTTGGAAAAAAAACCGTCATAATATCGTTCATTACTTATTCTTCTCAGAATGTCGAAGTAAATGTATCAGAAGGTCAAACAATTGACCTTCAAATAGAACTACAAGAGGACATTTCAGATCTTGAAACATTTACTGTCACTGCAGTAAGAGAGACTTCTTCTGACATTACACTTTTAAAAAACATCAAAGAAAGTCTTCAGGTGGTAAGCGGTATTTCTGCAGAATCCATCAAACGTACGCTAGATAGTGACGCCTCACAGGTAGTAAAAAGGATACCAGGTGTAACTGTAGTAGGCGATCGATTTATCGTCATCAGAGGCCTCAATGAAAGGTATAATTCAGTGCAATTACACAACATTAATGCTCCAAGTATGGAAGCAGATGTAAGGTCTTTCTCTCTTGATGTGGTCCCGAGCAATATTGTGGATCAAATACTTATTTATAAAAGTCCCTCTCCTGAGCTTCCTGGAGATTTTTCTGGGGGAATGGTCAAAATTTTTACTAAAAGTATCCCTGATGGAACATCAACCACTGTTGATATCTCTTCAGGTTTTAGAAGGGGAAGTTCACTTCGAAATTTCAGAGGAGAAGATAGAAGATCGGGTCATTGGCTTGGCATCAATGATGGAACAAATAATCTTCCATCAGATTTTCCAGAAAGACTTACTGGACTTTCAAATGATGAAATCAACCAGGCAGGGCTGTCCTTACCTAACAATTGGGAGGAAATGAACTATAACTCAGGTTTGGATTCAAGATGGTCTGTCACTCATAATTTCCGAAAGGATTTAGGAAAAAAAGGAATGCAGCTTGGTAATACTACCAGCATACAATACTCCAACACCAAGACTGTTTTCAATGTGGAAAATAATGCATTTGAAGCATTTGATTTTGATACCAATGAGCCAAAATTAAGGTACTCATTTATGGATGTGGAGTATGGTCAAGAAATTATGGCTGGTGCTGTTTTTAACTGGGCCTTGAAAATAAATGATAACAATACAATAGAACTTAAAAATCTTTACCAAAGGCTTACTACCCATGATTTTGTAGACCGATTTGGAGATCAAGTTGCTCAAGGATTTACTCAAAACAACTTTGCTTTTTTTAACGAATACCGAGGAATTTATTCAGGTCAATTGGTAGGAACACACCAATTTTGGAACGAAAGTGCCAAAATTGAATGGGTTGGTGGGTATGGTCTTTCCTACAATGAATTGCCTGATTATAGAAGATACAGAACCAATGTTGTAGACGAAGAAACGGGTGAGTCGGTACTATTTATACCTAGAGGTCAGACACCGGATTTTTTGGGAAAGTTTTACTCCTCAATGAGAGAAAATATTTATTCTTTTAGTCTAAATTTTGAAGAAAGGTTTAACCTAAATAAAAATACTGCTTTCAAGCCTATAGTGAAAGCGGGTATTTACTTTGAAAATAGAGAAAGAAATTTTTCTGCGAGAAACCTAGGATATAGCAGAGGAATAAATTTTTCAGAAGAACTCACCCAAGTCAGTATAGGGGAGCTTTTTGATCCTTCAAATATCAGTGTGGCAAATGGTATCAGGCTAGGTGAAAACTTTTCTACCAGTAACTTTTACAATGCTACAAATGTCCTACGTGCTTATTACCTGTCTTTAAATCTACCTTTGGGTAAGTTTAACCTATCTGGTGGTTTGCGAATAGAAGACAATGATCAAAGACTTCAAAGCCCAGACAGGTTCCAACCTGGAACATCCACGCCTCCAATTGAACCAGTTGTAATTGACCAAGTTGATTTACTTCCTTCAGTTACACTTGCTTACAACATTAATCAAAAAATGGTGATCAAAGGTGTCTATGGAAAAACCTTAAACAGACCTGAATTTCGAGAAATCGCCCCATTCGGTTTTTATGACTTCATATTTGACGCCACTGTAACCGGATTTTCATTCTTAAGAAATGCTCAAATTCACAATTTTGATTTGAGATGGGAAATGTATCCTAGCTTGACAGAAACGATATCTTTTGCCCTGTTTTATAAAGATTTTAATGATCCGATTGAGTCTCTGTATGGTAATTTTGGTTCGGAACAATCCACCTTCTTATTCAGAAATACTGAGAGAGCTTATGCACGTGGTATCGAATTAGATTTGAGAAAATCATTGGCAAATGTTTTCAGAAGTCGATTCCTAAGTAAAATAAGCCTTCTAGGAAATGTGTCCATAATTGATTCCAGGGTTACTTTAGGAGATGAGCTTTCCCAACTTTTACGTGCAACAGATCGGCCATTGCAAGGGCAGTCTAATTTTATCGTCAATTCTGGTATTTATTATGATGATGAATTGACAGGGCTTCAAATCAACCTGAATTACAACGTAATAGGAAAAAGAATTTTATTGGTTGGTGCAGGCGCGATTCCTGATACTTATGAAATGCCAAGAAATGTTCTTGACCTTTCAATAAGAAAATCATTGACTCCAAAAATTTCCGTTAAAGCAGGCATCAAAGATATCTTCAATCAAGAGTTCCTTCTACTTCAAGATGGGAATGAAGACGGCATATTTGACCGACAAAATGACCAGATATTTAGAAGGTTCAAGCCTGGAACACAATACTCTTTAGGTATATCATACGAATTTTAATCACATACTAAACTTTATTTTATCCAATGAAAAAAAATGATTTCAAAAACAGTTTCAATCGGGGATTGAAACTGTTATCGATGTTGACGGTACTTGCGTCCTTCGTATTTCTTATTTCCTGTGGAGAGGACGAACAACCAGTTGGCGCTCCTCCATCTGTCTCAGTAAGCCCTGCAACAGCCACTGGCGTTAATGGAGCTGAGGTTTCCACTCAGGTCAATATCAATGCCCCTGCCGGCATAAAAAGTTTGAGAATTTTGAAAAACGGTGCTCCAAATGCTGCATACCCTGATGTTAACCTTACAGGAACCAGTTCAACTTATGATTTGGCTTATACTATTGAGCCTAATCTTCAGGAAGGCGCACAAGTGAACTTCACTTTTGTTGTAACTGACCAACTGGATAGAGCAGCAACAAGTGATCCTTTTACAGTAACTGTATCTGCCTTGCCTCCTAAGCCTAGAGTTCAATTAGGTGGTGTGACACGCTTATCAGGTTATGATGAACATATTCCAGGCGTGGCCGTGACAGGTATTGAAGGTTCTTACTTAGAAGAAAGAAACATTACACTTACCGCTGATAAAGATTATTACTTAATAGGATTTGTAAGAGTAGGTCCTATTCCTGCTGCTGGTCAAACCCCTCAGACTGATGATGGAAGAACAGAAGGTGTTTTGACAATTGAACCTGGCACAATAATATTCGGAGACGAAGCAACAAAGGGAACTTTGGTTATACAAAGAGGTGGTAAAATCATTGCAGAAGGTGAAAGAGATAACCCTATCGTATTTACTTCTGCAAACGCTCCAGGTGAAAGAACTCCAGGTGACTGGGGCGGTGTTGTTATCTGTGGTAGAGCAAGGAATAACGAAGGACCAAGCGTTCAATTAGAAGGTGGTTATGGTGCCTGGCACGGTGGCTCTGATGATGATGATGACAGCGGTATTTTCAAATATGTAAGAATTGAATGGGCTGGTATTCCTATCAATCCTAATGAAGAAGTAAATACCTTAACCATGGGTAGTGTCGGAAGAACTACAGTAATTGAGTATGTTCAAGCATCTTTTGGATTGGATGATCAGTTCGAATGGTTTGGCGGATCAGTTGACGGTAGGTATTTGATTGCATACAGAGGTTTGGATGATGATTTTGATGTTGATTTGGGACATAGCGGAAATATCCAGTTTGGAATTGGTATCCGGGATGCCAAAGATGCCGATCAGTCTGGATCAAATGGTTTCGAAGTGGACAATAATGGTAGTGGAGAATTGAGAGAGCCTTTTACTTCTTCTGTGTTTTCAAACATCACGATCATTGGTCCTAAAAAGGTTAGGGAAACTTCAATTTCTGCTGAATTTCAGCATGGAGCTCAGTTGAGAAGAAGTAGCAAATTGAAAATATACAACTCAATCATTACAGGTTATCCAATGGGTATTTTCATTGATGGTAATAATACTACTCAGTTTGCCCAGAATAACGAGCTTCAACTTAGAAATGTCATCTTAGCTGGAGTTAGAGGTTGGGGTGGAAATGGTTTTGGAAAGGCATTTGACAGAGAAAGAGCTTGGGATAACCAAAGTGCAATTAATTCATCAAGCTTCCCAGACTTAAATGCTGAGGGATTACCTTTCTTGGATGGAAATGGAAGTGCTAGAGGAAACCACCCTGGTGCAGAGCCAAGAGGTCACTCTATCAGATGGACAGCACAAGATTTTGACGCAAGAGCTTGGTTCAACACTACTGATTTTGGCAATCAGTTCTTCGGAGCTTGGGATGAAATTGGCATTAGCCCATCAGTATTTGATCTGGGTACTCCTACCTTTACGGTTGAATCTGAAAGCCCTGCAGCAACAAGTGCTTCTTGGAATAATGTTCCATTTGTACAATCAAGCACCAAAAGTGCATGGTTTGGAGAGTTTGAGGAGGTTCCTTTTGTAGGTGCTTTCGGTACTTCTGGAGACTGGACTCAAGGTTGGGCTAACTTTAGCAGAAACACTGTTTACAGAGACTAATTAAATCAATTAAGAGCCAAGCCTAAGTTGAAGGCTTGGCTCTATTTATTTCATTGCTGTATGAGGTTTATAATACTTACGATTTCTGTTCTTTCTGTTTTGATTTTTACTTCTTGTAAGGATCAAGAAAAGAAATTCAATATTGAAAATTTTTATGGCCAAAGCGAGCAAGATACCTTGATGGCCAATATTATTACCCACATTTACAAAGTACCAAGAGGAGCTGATCCAAAAAGAAAACATGACCTAGAGTATAGAAGTTTATACGTAAGTCAAATACCACTATTCGAATTTATACATTTTCATATTGAGCCCGAAGATAGCTTACATTTTTTTTACCTTATCAGGCCTGCAAGAAATGAAAGAGGATACAAAAGAGGTGTTTTAGGTCAATTCAAAGTAGATGAAAATTTTAAGCTCCTTGACTTCAAAGAAGTGGCTGTTACTCCTATGCTACCTAGAGAAGAAATCTTAGAAAAAGGAGATTATTTATGGAAAGACCTGATGTACTACAAGCATGTTGATAGGTATTACCTTAATAAAGAATTTGTGGAATTTCCAGATGAAAGAACGCGCTATGACAAAACTAAACATGAATGGACTTATGATAAGTCCAATGAGCTCTAGGAAATAAAAAAAAATTCGTCTGCCATGGTTTCCGAAAGGAAGACCTTGCAAATGGCCATAGGCGGATACGGTGCTGGGAAAGAAAGACTGGCCGATTTTGAGGTAAATGTACAGCATACGATACCTCGGTCAGTTCTTCAATCCCGCACCGTTTAATTTTTTTGTAATTTATGTAAATATTTTTGAGGACTTCTGGGTCATTCCGGGTTTTATAAAATCATGATGATTTCGAAGTCGGGTAATTTGAGGTTATGCGCTGATTGATCCCAACGGGATCACATGTTTATAGCAGGATATGTGTTAGAAGTAAGAGGTGCGACCCCGAGGGGGTCGTACCAATTCTGACAAAAACGTTGTTTCTATAAACATATGACCTCTTCGAGGTCAGAATCTTCATGTTTTCGATTTTATAGCACGAAATGCGTCTAGGGTAAGGTGCGACCCCGAAGGGGTCGAATGTAGCTAGCTGCAATGTTGTTATCTATAAACATATGACCTCTTCGAGGTCAATCCATTAAACATCCATCCAATACTAAAATCATAAAACCTCTTCGAGGTCGGGTTTATTAATCTTCAATCCAATCAAATAAATATTTTTCATCGAATTCTACTTGAAACTTTCTCAAAAATTCGATGTATTCTTGTTTAAAGGTTTTCTTTTGATGATGTTCTTTTTGATTTTGAATATAGGCAATCACATTATCCAAAGCCGAATGAGAATAAGAAAAGGCACCATATCCATCCTGCCATTTAAATTTGAATTTTGTGAATTTCTTTTCTTTCACAAAGGCATTAGATGACTTTTTTACTTCTCTTATCAGGTCTGAAAGGCAACAGGATGGTTTCATTCCAATCAATATGTGGATATGATCTGAGACCCCGTTGATAGCAATGAGTTTTTGGTTTTTATTGGTAATAATGCCTGTGATATACTTGTATAATTCTTCTTCCCAACTTTGAGAAATTAAACTATTACGTCCTTTTACAGCCATTACCACTTGAATGTAAATTTGAGAATAAGTACTGCTCATATTGTAAAAAATTAGAATATTAGATATGTTCTTAAATATATTAGGTATATCCCCAAAAGAAAATTTATTATTTGGTTAATGCTGGTAAAGTTGGGGTATTATTTTAATTTATCTCTATTCTATTTCAATCAATACCTCAATCCCAACTTCGCCCCTCCATAAAAGTTCCTTCCAGGTGCAGGCTGATAGAATCGGTTGGCAAAAGCATTGAGATCATTGCCAAGGCTATACGTTTCGTCCAGCAGGTTATCCACACCTCCATAAACCTCCACGTCCCATCTGCTCCCTAAGGTTTTTCTCCATCCCATTCTGGAACCTATCAGGTTATAGGCTTCTTGAAATACAGTATTTGCATCATTTAGTGGAATTTCATCCACGTATTGATGGGTAAAGTTGATGTACAAGCCTGTTCTACTTCGGATATCCAATAAGTTGACCAATGTATTTGGCGCGACTCCTGTGAGTTGGTTTCCAGAAAAATCATTCCCTGCTCTTTCAAAATCAGCAAAAGTAAAATAGTGCCCGGTAAAGGCATGGTTGAGTTTGATTTCTTCTATCAGGCTTCCCTGACTTCTAAATGGAGCATAATCCACGCTGACTTCCACACCTTTTTGGTCTGTTGCTCCTGCATTTCTAAAGAGTACTACTCCCTGTTCGTTGGCAAATGTGGTGATGGTTTGATCCAGCTTGAAGTAGAAAGCTGTGAAATCCAAGTTGAAAATTCCAAACCTACTTCTGTATCCAGCTTCGTAATTAATTCCACGCTCTGCTTCCAAATCAAGGTTAATACTGCCCTCATTGGTTCTCACTTCGGCAATAGTTGGCGGTGAAAAACCAGAACTGATGCTTCCGTGAATACCCGAGCGCTCATTGACCTTATACACCAAGGCAATTCTAGGAATGATGATAGGGTCAAATCTTCTCTGATTGTTGGCGGGCTCATTGGTACCCGCATCTATGCTTCTGTCAATATCATACCTCGAAAAGTTTTCTGAGAATCCCAAAGTCATCAATAGTTTTGGAGTCCATTCCAATTCCAGCTGCTGAAAAAGAAACGCTTGTGTAGTGACTAAATCATCACTGAACCTTACGGTATCTGCCTTTCCGTTTCTGTTACCAAAGTTTTGGGCTAAGGTTTTTCCATACTGATACTCCCCTCCAAGCAATAGCCTTACTGGGAAACTGCCCCAGGTATCTTCCAAAGCAAACTTGGTTCTTCCTCCATAGCTGAAGGCGGTTTCTTTTTTATAATCCAGAATAAAGGGGTTTTCAAATTCCTTGGAATTGAGGTACAAGGCAGTAGTATTTTCCCATTTTTTTCCCAATTCAATACGATGACTTAAGGTAGCAAAAACAGTTTTTTGAGCTATGGAACTGTTTTGCTCTACTGATCCGGGTCTTGCCTGCCTTCTGTCTTCTTCAAGTTGTGCCGCAGTTAGTGCACCGGGAATTTGATAGTCCAAATCTGAATATAAAATCTGAGTAGTCAAGGACTGTTTGTCCGATATATCGGTATTCAGTGCCACTTGGAATACTTTTCTGTCCACAGCACTGTGCTCTCGAAATCCCTCAGATTGCTGCCTGACATAGGAGGCACTGACACTTCCGTTTTCCAGTTTTTGATCTACCCCTATTCTATAGCGGAGCAGTCCGAAGTCTCCAAAACCCAAGTCAGTAGAAAGGTAGTTTTCAGTAATCTGCTTTTTGCTTTCAAAGCTGATAACCCCTCCATTTCCTGCACCAAAGATACTTCCGGCTGGTCCCTTGATGATTTCTGAATTCTGAATGTTCGATAAGTCCAGGATGTTCAGGTCAGTGGTACCGTCAGGAAAGGTAAAAGGGATATCATTCCAATACACCTTGACATTTCTCACTCCAAAAGGAGACCTGAGGGAACTGCCTCGGATGGAAATCCTATAACTGGCAGGGGCTCTTTGCTCAATCCGTATACCTGGCTTGGTATTGAATGCGCTGAGTATGGAGTTTTCATTGAATCGGTAAAGCTCACTTTCCAATACTTTGGAAATAGCGCCTGCCTGATGGATGAGAGGTCTTTCCGACTCAAAACCTGTAACCACCACTTCTCCAAGAGAACTTGTCGCAGGGGTCAATTCCACTATAAATTCACCATCAGTGAGTATTTGCTGGGAAATGGTTTCATAGGCAATATGCGAAAATACCAGGATACTGCTTTTGTCCAAGCTGAGCACTACTCTTCCTGTCTCATCCGAGATTTTATTTTCCTGACCCTGGATTTTCACCAGAACTCCAGGAATACCCTCCCCGCTGGTTTTATCATTGATCAGTAAAGTAGTCTGTGCTTGTATTTGTTGAAGACTTAAAAAAAGAAAAATCGAAAAGAGTATACGCATCATATATCGGAATTTGCTGTAAGGTAATGCTATTGTATTATTGATAAAACCTTGAAGTGGTACATTGGTTATTTTTGAGTTGGAATGGATAAAAGGCCTTTCAGCAATGTTGGCGTTTTATTGATTTTTTCCCAGGTTGTGGATTTCCCAAAATTCCTTCGGTCTTACAATTTTTATAATTGATCGAGTCCGTAAAAATAGTATCAATCAAAAGTCATTCTCACAAAACCCAATTCATCATCCACATTGACATAGTACCAGATTTTGCCGTCTTTGAGAAAAGGATAACTTGGTGGCTGTTGTAATTGAAGAAGGTGGGATTCCCCAAGTAGATTGAAATTTTCATCTAAAATAGTCAGATAAACCTTGGAGATTGATTTTTTTTCCTCTTCCTCTGAAATAGGTTTATTTGAAATTTCGCTAGGGATGGTTTCGTAAGAAAACCGGTAAAATCTTTTTGTGCTTGGATCCCAAATAGGTTCTCTGAAGTTGATTTCAGCATTTATATCCCCCATTACTTTTTTGAATTGATCCTCAGAATCAACTTCTTTGGGATAACCTCCTTTTTTACCGGACTTAGTCAGTGTAGGAGAATAAGCTGCCTGATAAATGCTATCCCTTTCGGTATCAAATACAAAAAGCGTTGCAAATGCGGAGTTGGAAAGAATGATTTTATTTTCTACTCTTTGAAGCGACTTATCAGCGGCAGAAATCATTATCATTTGATCCGATTTCAACATGACTGAATAATCCTGCAACTCATCTATTCCCGGTAAGACAAACTTCCTGAGCTCCTTTTCTTTAAAATCAACTTTGGCAATTGATTGATTTTCTATTGTCCATCCCCCCAAAAGCCCATAGATAAAATCCCCATCTTTAGTTATAATGGATTTGCGGTTAAAATTCTCCCCATCTTTTAAAGTTTCTCCTTTAAAACTTTCCTTTGCCAATTTATAGGTTCTGAGCTTTTTCCCGTTCATATCAAATAGGCCAATGTCTTGAAAGTTGGCCATCACAATCCTTTCGTTGTCCAGTAAGCTCAGCCAACTTACATACGACCCAACACCGTCCGGTCCTTCTTTTTCGAATTTTATTTTTTCCTCTAATCGCAAATCATTGATATTGACTTTATCTAAAGTGGATTCATCCATATTCCAAATATAAAGATACTGCTTGTCATCAGTCATGGCACTGGACCAAAGGCCATTCTTCAAATTGATGATTTCATTACCTGGGTCTACCACTACTGTATCCAGAGTGAAGGTGATATTGGAATAGTCAGTTGTGGTTTCAGTTTCATTTCCCCCACAGGCAAATAAAATGAAGGATGAGAGAACAAAAGCAAGTTTTTTCATAGAGATGCGATTTGCCTAACAATGTAACCACTATAAGTTTAAAATAAAATGCACGTAAAAACATGGAAATAAAGTTTTTCCTAACTCAAATAGTCCGTTGCCCAAATCCTGTACCTTGAATTCTTGATATTGGAATTTCCCAGCTATCCGAAGGCTGTTCCTTCGAATAAAGAATGGGTTCGTTTTTAAGATTAGCTTTAATTCAAGACAAAAATTTAACCAGCTTGCCACACCAGCTACCAAACAAAAAAATATTTTATGAATTTTCACTAAATCGTTTTACCTTTTTGATCCATTTGAAAAACACCAAATTCTTGTTTTCTTAAATGGCTGTATTGACAATCCATTAATAATAAACCCATGAAAAGAAGAGACGCACTCCGAAACCTGGCCTTGATTACTGGAGGGCTGGTGCTTGTTCCCTCCTGTGATTTTTCCAAAAAGGATATTCTCGCAGCGTATGACAAGCTCAAAGTGAGTTCGGACATGAAGCAGCTTCTGGCTGAAATAGCCGATACCATCATTCCTTCCGGTGAAACTAAAGGTGCTTCAGACCTGGAAGTGCAGGACTTTATATTGGTCATGGTCAACGATTGCATGGATGAGGATGCACAGAAATCATTTACAAAGGGATTCAAATCATTTGAGAATTATACCATCAATAAGACCGGAAATAAATTTGGACAACTTGAACCTTCCCAACAAGAAGAGGTGGTATTGTCGGGCTTACAGGAAGAAGATGAAGATTATATAGACCTAAGAGGCTTTTTAGGCACGACGAAGAGGTTTACAATTCAGGGATTTTTATTGTCTGAATACATGCAAACCGAAGTGAAACCTTATTCCCTCATCCCCGGTGACTATCAAGGCGAAGTTTTGATCTCATCACTAAAATCAGAAAAAATCAATGGCTAATTTAAATATAAACGCAAAGCAAGACAGAACCTATCAAGCCATAGTGATTGGCTCTGGAATAAGTGGCAGCTGGGCAGCAAAGGAATTATGTGAACATGGCGTAAAAACCCTTGTACTGGAAAGAGGGAAAGATGTCAAACATATCAAAGACTATCCTACCACCAACATGTTGCCCTATGAGTTTGAGCACAGGGGACAGATTACCGAAGAGGTAAGGAAAGAAAACCCAGTGGTCAGCAGGTGCTATGCCTTCAGAGAAGATGCTCAGCATTTTTTTGTAAAAGATCAGGAACACCCCTATGTACAAGAAAAGCCATTCGATTGGATCAGAGGCTATCAGGTTGGGGGTAAATCCCTGCTTTGGGCGAGACAGGTTCAGCGTTGGTCAGATTTTGATTTTGAAGGCCCTGCCCGAGATGGTTTTGCAGTAGATTGGCCTATACGCTACAAAGAACTCGCTCCATGGTACAGCCATGTGGAAAAGTTTGCTGGAGTTTCCGGAAACCTAGATGGTTTGCCTCAACTTCCCGATGGGGAGTTTCTACCTGGTTATCCCCTGAATGTCGTAGAAAAGCATTTTCAGGCGCAAATGAAAAAACATTATGGTGACAGCAGGCATATGATTCTAGCCCGTTGTGCACATATCAACGGAAACTTCGATTACTATGCCCAACAGGGCAGGGCCAAATGCCAAAGCCGAAACCTCTGCCAGAGAGGATGTCCTTTCGGAGGCTATTTCTCAGCCAATTCATCTACGCTACCTTGGGCAGAAAAAACAGGCAACCTGACTTTAAGACCTGATTCGGTAGTGCATTCCATCATTTATGATGAGGAAAAAGGCAAAGCCACCGGTGTTAGGGTAATAGACAGGCTGAGCAAAGAAATGGAAGAGTTCTATGCAGACGTGATTTTTGTCAATGCTGCAGCACTGAATACCAATTTGATTTTACTGAACTCCACCTCCAATAGATTTCCAAATGGCTTGGGTAATGACAATGGACTTCTGGGTAAATATGTGGCTTTTCACAACTATAGGGCGGGTGTTTCTGCCGATTATGAAGGCCACTTGGAGTATACCACCCAAGGAGGAAGACCGACCTCAGGCTATTTCCCAAGATTCAGGAATGTATTCAAACAGGAAACGGATTTTCTTAGAGGTTATGCGGCAGGCTTCAGCGCCAACAGAGGCCCATATGCAGATCAAAGTGGCATAGGCATGGAACTGAAGGAAAATATTCTGAACCCAGATAAATGGGGGCCATGGAGAATCGGTTCGCACATGATGGGTGAGACCATTCCAAAGGAGTCAGGCTATGTGGCTCTGGATTCCAATCTGAAAGACGAGTGGGGAATTCCGCAATTGAGGGTGAATGTGGATTACGATGACAATGACGAAAAAATGATCAAGGATTACCTGGAGCAGATGACGGAAATGTTTGACAAGGCCGGATTTACCAATATCCGAACCAGAGATGACCACAGGGCTCCGGGCTTGGATATACATGAAATGGGTGGGGTGCGTATGGGTAAAGATCCTAAAACTTCCCTGCTGAATGCCGACAATCAGTTGCATGCTGTTCCGAATGTGTACGTGACTGATGGAGCGAGTATGACTTCCACCGCTACCCAAAACCCATCTTTGACTTATATGGCTTTTGCGGCTAGAGCGGCGCATCACGCGATGAAGAATATGTGAGGTCACGCGGAGGACGCTAAGACGCCAAACTTGTCCCGATCAACTCAGGAGGATCGCAAAGAAGTTTTGGTATTGTTCTTAAGGTCCTTTTTTTGATAAGTAAGCTGATTTCTGCTCTTTGGCTTTCAAGACCGCAAAGGTATCTGCGAAATCAGCGCAATCAGCGGGAGAATAAAGTCCCGCGGATT
>NZ_REBN01000020.1 GCF_007692705.1 Mongoliibacter sp. | reverse complement strand
AGGTGTTCTCATTTTCAATTCTACATTTTAAATTTTAAATTCATCACTACTCACTTCTCACTATTTCCCTTCCCTGTTTTTGGCGAAAGGCTTTTTTCGAAATCGGCCTTATTGCGGCCAAAAAAATAAACAAAAAATATTTTCTGAAAAATGAAGAAGCAAAATCAGGTTACATAATTCAATTATTTGGGGTGTATAGATGGATTTCACCTATCATTCTTAAATATTATCAAATATTGTTATTATATAATTAAAAATTTAAGGGTTTGGTATAGTTGATTTAGGTATAGTTATTGTTAATTTTTTTTAAATTTAATCCAAGTGGATATGAACTCACTTCATTTTTATCATTAAGCCATTTGAAAACCACAATACAATTTTAAGAACATGACAAGCTTGGTAAACTATTTTAGATTTATATTCTCCGGATACCTGAGAAAGAAAAAAGTATTAAATGGTGTAAAGGTCCATTTTAAATACCGGCATGATTCAGAAATTTTTGATCCTATAACCATGTTGTTGGATCAGTTTTTTAAGATTAACATGGTTAAAGAAGAATTTAGAGTCAAAGTAAACCATAATGATTATGACCTTTCCATGATTTTAGATCAATTGGAAGGGAGCAAACCCAAACTGGGCTGTGTTGCCAAGCTACCTATGGGCTTATTGAAGGTGGAACGTTTTGTTGTAAAAGATGAATTCAGGACCACCTCTTTCTACCTGATACAATTGGATGATGAGTTGCTGGCATTTTTGCACAAAAAATATGACTATGGAAGGGAGCGCCTCAGTATTATCAAGGATGATATCTTCGGTGAAAACCAGATAGATGAAAGCATTTTCAGAAATGAAGAGGAACCGATATTATTTGATTATAACAATGGGCAATTGCTGTACCTGGAAAAATTCGTTCATTCCCATATCTTTTATGTAAACCAATCTGATTCATTCTATAAGGTCTGTCAGTATTTTGAGAAGATCAGCAGTGCCGGGTGACAAAAGGTATTTTGCTGTGGGAGTAGGAGGGGCTAATTGTTTAATTGATTAACGGATTAATTGATAGAAAGATTGTTAAAGGTTAAATTGTTAAAAGTTAAGGGTTAAGGGTGCGGGAAAATGAACTTTTAACCTTGACATTTTGCTTTCCGCGGTGGATTTAATTTAATGTTGAAGCGCAGGAAAGAGCGTCGTATATTGTAATTCGATTGTTGGTTAAGAGTGCATTTTACTTCACCTTGTCATTCTGACTCAGGAGGAATCTTTTGAGTTGTTGTTTAATTGATTAACTCATGAACCCATTACTTGCCTGCTGTAGATATGATTGACTAACGGAAATTATGGTAATCATTTTTAATCTAATATTTAAAATTGTTTACTCCCTTATGACCTGGCTTGACTGGTACCTACTCTTGCCTTTACTAAGATGCACTATTACGGTGCAAAAAATGAAAAAAAATGCACCATCATAGTGCGAAATATTATTTTCTGCTTTACTTCGCATCATGGATCATTTATTTGAATACTCAAATCAGTTGATTACTCAGGTAGATACGGTATTTAGACGCTATGCTTATCATAGAATCAATTGGAAAAACCGATTACTTGGACTCATTGGACCGCGGGGAGTAGGGAAAACAACGCTGATTTTACAGCATATCAAAAGCAATCTGAATCTCAGTGAGACCTTATATGTAAGCGCAGAAGATTTCTATTTTGCAAAAAATAAATTGACCGATCTTGCAAGCGAATTTGTAAAAGTGGGTGGTAAATATCTGTTTGTTGATGAAATTCACAAGTATCCAGATTGGTCAAAAGAACTTAAGCTGATTTATGATTACCATCAAGAGTTACAAGTGGTATTTACCGGGTCATCCATTCTTGATATTAAAAAAGGGAGTTCAGACCTTAGCAGAAGAGCTGTAGTATACTCCATGCAGGGATTGTCATTCCGCGAATATTTGAGGCTATTTCACCTGATAGACATTCCAGTTTACTCGATGGATGAGATTGTCAATCAAAAGGTGGAGGTTCCTCAAATTCCGCATCCTTTGCCTCTTTTCCAGGACTATTTAAAAACTGGTTATTACCCTTTTGCTGACGAAGCTGATTTTGGGATGAGGTTACAGCAGGTGGTTAACCAAACATTAGAAGTGGATATTCCGACTTTCGCCCAAATGAATGTTTCGACAGGAAGGAAATTGAAGCAGTTATTGGGAATAGTGGCGCAAAGTGTACCTTTCAAACCCAATATGAGTAAGCTTGCTGAGATGTTGAATATTAGCCGTAACAACATAGCAGACTATCTGCTCTACATGGAGGATGCGGGAATGGTCTCACAATTAAGAAGTCAAACAGAAGGCATTCGTGCTTTGGGTAAAGTCGATAAAGTGTATCTCGATAATACTAATTTGGTGTACATCCTAGCTGGTGAAAACCAAAATAAGGGAACTATCAGGGAAACGTTTTTTCTCAATCAATTGAAAGTGGATCATAAGGTATGGAATTCATCCCTCGGTGATTTTAAAATAAATGATATGGATTTTGAGGTAGGAGGAAAGGATAAAGGCATCAAACAAATCAAAACAGCCAAGAGAGGGTATCTCGTCAAAGATAATATTGAAAGAGGCTATCTTAATACCATTCCGCTTTGGCATTTTGGACTTATGTATTGAATTTGGTTTGATCGATTACTGCCTGCCGTAGCCAGGATTGATTAACTGATTAGAAGATTGTTAAAGGTTAAATCTGTCTCGGCGGACAAGTTGTTAATGGTTAAAACGTTGGGGCAAATGAACTTTTAACTGATATAAAGATTGTTAAGGGTTAAAAAGTTAAAGGTTAAGGGTGCAGTGAACTTCACTTTGTCATTCCGAGATTTTAAAATTTGGTATTTACAGATCATAAAATGACAAAAGGGTTCACGCAGCG
>NZ_REBN01000149.1 GCF_007692705.1 Mongoliibacter sp. | reverse complement strand
GCTGCTCCTGAAAAGTAGCATGGTCCATACCTACTCCATGGATAAAAACCAAGGTAGGTCCACCGGATAAGCCTGATAGCTCATAATAAATGTCTCCATACGAACTTACAATAACCCCCTTTTTCATGATCGATCAATTAGGTTTATCAAGATGTCCATCAGGCAATTATTGAATGCTTTGGGATCGTCCAGGTTGGCCACATGGCCCACACCCTTCAACTCGATCACCTTTGCTGATGGATTGGCATCGATGGCCTTTAGCGTTGATTTTAACATCCCATTAATCCCACTATCAAATTCACATTTGATCAGGGTATAGGGAACACGGCTTTGCGCTATAAATCCAGTAAAATCATAATTTACCAAATTGTACCTGAAATGGGGAATGGCAGGTATGGCCTTTTCAAACATTTGATAAAAAACATCCTTGGAGGCCTCATTGGTGGCCGTATGGGAAACCATCAATCTCAGGTACCAATTTTTAAAAAACCGGAGCATAAAAGCGTCAATCCCCCTAAATACAGGGGCAAGGAATTTTGGAAATTTCATCTGCCCAGTAGTACCGAAAGTGGTTAAGCTTAAGAATTTTTCAGGAATTTTTCTGACTACTAGATAACCTATCACCCCTCCTGCAGAATTACCAACATAATGTATCCGTTCCAAATGAAGGTTCTCAATCAATCGGAGAATATCTCCTGCAAAAACATCTAAGGCGTATTGCTCAGTAGTATTCGGTGCGGGGTTTGGAGAATCCCCATGGCCTCTTAAAGATAGGGAAACAACCCTGTACTGATCAGAAAAAAAATCATGCTGCTTTTCAAACTGAAGAATACTCGCGCCTGCTCCATGGACAAAAAGGATTGTTTCTCCATGATCGGCTCCTGCAATGGTATATTCTAGATTGATCGTATTCATTAGGCATTCAGATTAATTTAACGGCATAAGTTCAAATCTTTACCATAGAATTCGAAGCAAATTTCTCTTAAAAAATTGGTTTGAAAAATGATAATAGTCAGGGTTCTCCCTGTTTTAATTCATGGAAGGATATTGATCACCCACCGCCGCCTTAAGGTCTCTTCCAATTGCAATCTGAAAATAAGTAATACTGAAAAAGACCATAATTTATTAAAGCGAAACCTTACTCTGATCAAAACAACAACTGGCATATTGGGCTCCACTTTGCTATTTTTAAGTAAAAGGATTGACAATATCCCAAGATCCGTGTGATTCTGCCGCATTTTTATAAACTGTATACTGCTCGGCACTCCTCTTTTTGTAAGATTCAAAAACGGGGTTTTCTTAAAAAAAAGTTGGCATTCTTCTCGGATTCCCAAACACAAAAAAGAACATAGATTCCAAAGTTGGGCAAGGAGCTGAATCCGTTTTTACCACCTGTACCCAAAAGCTTAAAAAAAGTCAATCTAAGGGTTCCTGTAAAGAATGATAAGCGCTTTTCATCTGCTTGAAGGCCTACCACTTATTTGAAAAACCATAAATCCTGAAAAAACTGCATACAGTAATTTGATTTATAAATTCAATAAAAAATTTGCAAAATTTAATTGCTTGATGATTCTCGTTTCTCGCCTAGTCCACCTCTACCATATATTCAGCCTTAGGCCTCATTTCACCAATAGCTTCCGACACTATTCCATTTTCCCTGAACAATTTCTCCACCTCTTCCTGCGCAGACTTTTCTACAGCGACCAATAAACCCCCACTGGTTTGGGGATCGCATAAAATCTCTTTAAAACTGTCATCTTTTAAACGCACATGATGCCCGTAGCTACTCCAATTTCTATAAGTCCCACCGGGAACATTCCCTTGTTCTAGGTACAAATGAACCTCTTTGAATACAGGTACTTTAGCATAATCAATCTCAGCTGAAAGATTACTTCCTTCACACATTTCTACAAGATGGCCCAAAAGACCAAATCCGGTAACATCCGTCATAGCCTTGACACCCTCCATCTTTGATAAATCCCTACCTATAGCATTTAAAGTTGTCATTGATTTGGCTGCAATGCCAACGTGCGCCGGACTGATATTTCCTTTTTTTTCTGCTGTTGCCAATATGCCTACCCCCAAAGGTTTTGTCAAATACAGTTTACAACCCTCAGTGGCTGTATCATTTCTCTTGAGGTGTTTGAGGTCGATTCTTCCCGTTACTGCAAGCCCAAAAATTGGTTCAGGACTGTCAATACTGTGCCCTCCTACAAGTGGGCTTCCAGCTCGAAGACATACTTCACGACCACCCGCAAGCACCTGCCTGGCAATTTCAGTAGATAATTTTTCGATGGGCCAACCAAATATGGCTATGGCCATAATAGGCTGCCCACCCATGGCAAAAATGTCACTGATGGCATTGGTCGCAGCAATCTGACCAAAGGTAAAAGGGTCATCAACAATCGGCATAAAAAAATCCGTGGTAGTAATGATCCCTGTGCCATCACCCATGTCGTAAACAGCTGCATCATCTTTGGTGCTGTTTCCAACAATAATATTCTGGTATTGAGCGAAAGGATTGTCTGTTTGTAACATCTCAGACAATATGGCTGGGGATATTTTGCATCCACACCCTGCTCCATGGCTAAATGCTGTTAATTTTATTTCGTTCATCTTTTATCGTCTTAAGAATTTTAAGGGCATTTTCCCTGTGTTCAGTGTTGTCTAGTTCGCAGTGAATTATATTCCCTGACATTTTCTTTTGTAAGCCCCTCAAGTAATATTTGTCGTAATAATCCAAAGCCATAAGGGCTACATTGTAAAAATCTTTTTTATCCAGGTAATCAAGAATTTCTTTGGTCCTTAATCCTCCAAGGCGCTTGGAAATCCTATAAATGCCTTCTTTCAGTTTAACATTACTACTATTTGCGTAACCTTCCACCAAGTGTCTTGCACGCACTTCTTTAGGTATCTCGAGAAAAAGAAGATCAGCAGCCCTCATTTGATTGAAAAAAGAACGCGGTATTTTAACATTGCCGATATTATGACTCTCGTCTTCTATCCAGATAAACCTGTCCAAATTTAGTTTACTGAGCTCGAAGTAGAGGTTATTTTCAAACTGCTCCACTGTAGGCTGTTGCCCCTGCCCTATTCCTCCAAATGCAGAACCTTTATGACATGCCATACCTTCCAAATCAATCACCTGCTCACCTTGCTTTTGTAATTCTTCAAGAATGATTGTTTTCCCACTTCCTGTATAGCCTCCAAGAACCCGGATTTTTAACGGTATTTCAAAGCTATCCAATACCCTATTCCTAAAAGCCTTGTATCCACCATCCACGACCAAAACTTCTTCAAAACCATTTGAAGATAAATGCTCAGCAAAAGCCTGACTTCTCATACCTCCGCGCCAACAATGTACGATAACTTTACCATGGGGAGCCACATCAAAAGCACTGGAAATAAAATGATTGAGTTTAGGGGTGACATATTTGTATCCCAATTCAACGGCAGCCTCTTGTGATTCCTGCTTGTAAACAGTTCCTACATGGACCCTTTCTTCATCTGAAAATAAAGGAATATTGATAGCATCGGGAATATGTCCTTTTTGAAATTCACCCGGAGATCGCACATCAATTATGGGGAATTTTTCTTTCAAAGGCTCTCCAAAATTGATCTTTCTCACCATACCCTAATTTAATTATAATTTCAGCTGAAGGCCTTTACTTTCCATTAAAAAAACAATGTGCACAAATCGAGCGGAATAACTATGTTAAAACATCAAATTCACCATTATGTTTCATGTATATTCCTTAATAACGACGAAATAAATGGAGACATTTAAAGCTATATGCACATCTGATATGATGACAGACAAAAATTAATGTGATTATACGCTTCTTTGCCATTAACCTTAAAACATAAAATTCATGTTTGCATTTGACCAATCCCGATAAACCGGGACAAGTTGTCTATAAATATCAAATATCAATTAGTATCGAAATGATTCAAGAAGCAACCATAAATTATTCTACCGGCACCATTCCGAATACACAGAAAAATTAATAATCAAATCTGCATATTTGAGTTTATCAAAATTTAAAATTACTTTGAATTTTCTTATTTTAACTTATGTCCAATTACCTTAAGAAAACAAGAAACTACTGGATATCAGATGCTTCCTTTGTAACGCTTCTGGGAATGCTGATTTTTACAATCTTTATTCTACCGGTATTGATTGATAGTAAGGGAGATACGGCAATCTTTTTAAACTTCATGTTTATCAGCCTCTTTTTTATAGGCGTTTTTTCTTCGAATAACAAAGGCTATCTCATAGCCAGCATTTCCTTGCTTACCATACACCTATTGTTAAGGTTAATTCGGTTCACAGATAATCCCCATGAGTTTTATCTACTGGAAAGGGTAGTAATCATTTTGAACCTTATGCTCTTGGTGGTGATCAATATCAGTTTGTTGTTCAGGGATCAGGAAATCAATACCTACAGGGTGATCGGAGCGGTAAACGTCTATTTGTTATTGGCATTGGCAGGAGCTTTCGGCTTCGAGTTGATTCAATTGACATCAGGAAATGCCATTGATGGAAATATTGAATTGCTTGGCAGAGATGGAGATTACGGAACTTATATTTATTTCAGTCTTGTCAGTATAAGCACAGTGGGCTTTGGCGATATTTATGCCGAGGGCATAACCGCCAAAATGCTGGCTGTTTTTTTATCAGTTTTAGGGATACTTTATCCAGCGGTGATCATCGCCAAATTGGTCTCCTTTTCCACTGAAATTAAGAAATAAAACTGACTGTTTTTTTAACATACCCCTTCTCTCATTTTTTGACACATGTTTCATCATTAGCTGAAATTGGCTGGATTAGCCTAGTTTACAATCAAGATTCACACGCCAATCAAACCCTGAAATGGCTTATGACCAACCGCTATTGCATACCCCTTCAGGTTAAATTTTTGAAAGGGCTTGATCAAAGTCAGCAATAATATCTTCTATGTTTTCAATCCCAACCGCACAGCGAATAAGGGTCTCTGGTATTCCCAATTGCTTACGTTCCTCCTCTGTAGCTTCCACATGACTGGTCACTTTTGGAGGGCCTATCAAAGTACTCACAGATCCTAGACTTGCCGCCAAATGTGCCAATTCCAGGTGATTCAAAAAGACTTTCACCTCCTTAAAATCCCCTTTTACAGAAAACGACAATACACCTCCAAAACCTGTCATTTGCTCAGATGCTATTTTATGTCCGGAGTGTGATTCCAATCCCGGATAAAATACCTGCTCAATTTTAGGATGCTTTTCCAAATGCTCCGCCAGTTTCATGGCATTCTCATTCTGTCGCAACACCCGTAATTCCAGTGTTTGGATTCCGCGCAACAACATATAAGCCGTATTGGCATGCAGGCTGGCTCCGTTGATTTCACGGTAATGAAATACCTGATCAATCAACTCTTTTCTCCCGCATACTACGCCGCCCATGGCATCCGAATGACCTCCAAGGTATTTGGTCGCACTGTGTAATACAAGGTCTGCTCCCAATGCCAAAGGGCTTTGGTTGATCGGTGTAGCAAAGGTATTGTCCACCACGACCATGGCACCTACTTGATGGGCTGCTTGAATAAGCCTTTTTAAATCCAGAATTTTCATGGTGGGATTTGTAGGTGTTTCCAGGTAAAGCAGTTTGCATCCTTTTTTTAATTCTGCCTCAATTTCATCATGGTCTTCAGTATCACAGAGGCTTACCTCAATTCCATATTTGGGAAGAAATTCTAAAAAAACAATACTCGTACCTCCATAGGTATCATTGATAGAGACGACACGATCTCCTTTCGACAAAAAAGTATACAAGGTGTTGCTGATGGCTGCCATCCCTGTTGAAAAGCTGGTGGCTGCTTCGGCATTTTCAAGTACCCTCACTTTTTCCTCAAATACGGCTACTGTCGGGTTGGTATTCCTGCTGTAGATATGTCCTTCTTTTTTTCCAATGGCCACATCAAACCAGTCATCAACATTATCATAACCGAAGGTTACACTATTCACTACAGGAACCTGGGTGGCTCCCTGGTAAAACAAGTCGCTTTGTCCTCCCCATACTGCTTTGGTCCCCTGTTTTTTGCCTTGCATTTCTTTGTCTTTCATAATTGATGTGTTTATATTTTTCAAAATAGGTTTTGAAATACATTATCCCAAACAATATTATAGCTTAATCTTGATCTCCACCTTCGAAGAAACCCAGTCCATCCCTACCCTATTTCTTATTTGCCTATTGCTACCAAACCAATTTGCATTTAACCAATGTGGAATTGCCCTTGTCATCATCTGAGATAAGAATAAGGTTTGCACCCTCATTTGAATCTTCACTGTCAACGGTCACGGATTCAATCTTGAGTTTTTCCTCGCCGTGGGGAATCAGGCAATATTCAAAAGTATCAGAAATACCTGCATCCAGTAGGTCTATGGTCCCGATCATACTGCCGAGGATTTCTCCGTCATCATAGGCATTGTCGGTATCTTCCACAGAAGCTGTAAAAATGATTTTGGAGGCTTTGGGGAGAACAGATGCTCCTGAGAACCCTGCTTCAATGCCATTGATTTCTGGTAAAGTGAAGGAATAACACTTTGGTTCGGGGAAAGCTAATTCACCTTTTATGTACTGCAAGAACTTCTTGTAGTCAAACTGGAAAATTACATTTTTCTTCCTGTTGAAATGAATCAAGAAGCAGCTGTAAATTTTTCTACTGGTATCTTTCCATATATACATATAATATTTAAATGAATATCTTATACTTTATCATAATCCGTATTGAATTCTTTTAAAAATTAATTATTTTTCATACGTTAAACCATAATAGCCTTAAAGGCTTAAGAGGTTTTTATCTTTCCAATCGACAGAATTGACAAATAATATCTTTTCAACTCAATGAAAAACCAGTTTTTAAGTGCCTTGATTTTAGGAATTACATTATTAAGTTCCTGTGAAATGTCCCAGAATACAGATCCGCAAATTTCAACTGAGCCTACGGTATTGTTTCCATCTGAAAAACTCAATTTTTCCAGTTTTCCGCAGTCAACAAATTCTGTGAAATTCCTGATTTTCCCTAAGGAGGATTTAAAGCCTTTCAACCGCTTGATCCTACTCAATCAAGATTCAGATACACTCAGCATCAGCTCATTGGAACCTGCTTCTTTTCAAAGAAACCAGTCTATTGGGGAGATAGAATACGGTTTCGAAGAGGGAAAGTCTTATCAATTGCTGGTAGAACAAGTGATCAATGCTGACAGTGTTTCCATCTTTCAATTACCGGATTACCAACATACCTTCAAAGCTGATCTCAACATCAGTTCCTTAGCCACATTTGAGCGTTTTGGGGAATTTGACCTTAGCCCTGATAGGAATTATTTATTCGTGAAAGACTTTGAGGGAAATACCCAGTCCAACCACAGAATCGACATCAACAACGGGGAGATATTGGATCTTGACAATGAATTGGGCCAAAAAATACGGGCAATTGACAAAAACAACATGTTGTACGTGTCACCTGGCACTTTTGAATCTGATATCATGCTGTATAATGTGGAAGACAAAACCTCTGTTCCTTTTGGAATTACCCGTGGAAACGGAGGGGATGTATCCAGAATAGCTGATGGTCATGTTGTATTTTCCAATCCAGTTGAAGGGGAAAATAGAACACTCACAATAGTCAACCTGCAAAGTGAAGAAAGAAGGGTTATTCCTGCTTTTGCTTTCGGAAATTCTTTAAGGGAATATGTGATTGGACAAAAGATTTTTGGCAACTCCATTTTGGATGTTGAAAGCGGGACTTTGGGCGAGGAATTATCCCCCTTCCAGGGAACTGCCTTATTGCAATACCGACCTGAAGAGGAGCTTGTTTTTTACAGACAGGGACTTGGGCCAGAAGCTGCTGAAGCTGGGTTTTCAGCAAAATTTGTAGTGGCCAAAAAAGGAGGACAGGTCATCTTTGAAACCGAGGAGAAAAGACATGTGACATATACGCTTCCTTCAGAAGTAAAGATTGTGGACAATAAATTTTTGGTCTATGTAGCCTATTCAGCAGCTCAGGATGAACATAGGGTGAGCGGCTTTTACCAGGTCGACCTTTCTCAGGGAAGCATGGAACTGGTTCATGCCGAAAACCGCTTGAATGTCCAACCTAATGCATTGGTGCAATTGGGAGATAAGCGCTGGCTGTCCATTTTCTCGGGAGAAATACAAATCTATCAGCTAGATTAAATCCTCGTTTGTCACCATACGCCTAAAGCATAAAAATCAGGCGGCCATTCTGAGATCCTTGAATTGTATTTCGAATGCAGCACCGTTTTTGGAACTGATCTTTAACTCCCCTTCAATTTGTCTGGTAAGGGTACGCACGAGTTTCAGTCCTAAGGATTTGGTCTTTTCAATGTCCAAATTTTCATCTAGACCCTTACCGGTATCTTTGACCAAGAGTGTATATGTTCCTGGTTCGGACTGTTCAAAGATGATGTCTATTTCTCCGAAGGACATATCTTCAAAGGCATATTTCAGGGAATTGGAAAGCAGTTCATTGGTTATCAACCCTATTGGAATAGCCAAGTCCATATCCAAATTGATCTCTTCAGCCACAATGTTGATATGAATGTCTTTATCAGACCTGTAGGTCTGAGTCAAGAAATCACTTAATTGGCGCATATACTCCTGCATATTGATTTTAGACAGGTTTTCATATTGATAAAGCTTTTCGTGGATCAGGGCCATAGTTTTCACCCTGCTTTGGCTTTCCTTCATGGCATCTTTGACTTTATCATCCTGCAAGCCACGGGTTTGCATGCTGAGAAGACTGGAAATGATCTGAAGGTTGTTTTTGACGCGGTGATGGATTTCCTTCAAGAGCAATTCTCTTTCCCCATTCTGTTTGGCTATTTCCTTGTTTTTATATTCCAGGGTAACATTATGCCTTTTTCTGATTTGGGCCAATCTGAAAAATAAGCCAGCCACTACAATAAATAAAATCAAACCTCCAATACCCATATTGATCTGGGCCTGTTGCTTTTGTGCACGTAGGCCCTGAATTTCCTTTTCCTGCTCTAACTCCAGGATGGCCTGATCCTTTTTCTCCGTTTCATATTGGGTTTCAAGCTCTGCAAGGTTCCTGTTTTTGGTCTCATTAAATATGGAATCTTCATAGACATGAAATAAGGTTAAAAAATCAAAAGCATTTTTATAATCTCCTTTGCTTTGATAGGTTTCATATAGACCTTGGTAGGAATTTCTAATGGCCTGTAGGTCATTCAATTCCGTACTGATCGCAAGAGACTTTTCTATATAATCCAAGGCTTCAGTATTATTCCCTACTTTGTGGAAAGCATATCCCATATTGAATAGGAAGCCGGCATAAGACTGGTTTTTTTCATTTTTCAAATAAGCCAATGATTGCTGGTAAAACTGTAATGCCTTTTCATAACTGTTCTTTGAAAACTCCATATTGCCCATCATATTCAATACCATTCCCATTCTATTCGACAAACCGTTTTCCTCATAATATTGAAAGCTTTTCTCCGCATAGTATAATGCCGAATCCATACTCCCATGCTGGTATTGGTACCGAGCCATTTTATAATCAAGATTGGCGATTTCGGATCTGTTTTGGCTTTTATCAAAAAAACTCTTGCTCTTCAGCAGTGATTTGTATTGCTTTTCAGTCTCACCTTGAAATTCATATACATCAGAAAGCCTTGAATTCAGTCTATGGATCAGAAATTCATGCTGATTTTTTTCAGCAATCCTAAGTCCCTTCAATAAAATGGCTAAACCTTCATCATCCCTGTTCAATTCGGAAAGCACTGAACTTTTATTCATGTAAAAACCGATCCACCTGACATCCATTGAATCCAGATAGCTGTTCAATAGTGAGTCTGTTTTGTTATAATTCTGCAAGGCTGAATTGAATTCCGACAACATGTAATTGGTCAGGCCAATATTTTCATACACATTGGCGAGTGATTTGGCATCATCTAAAGATTCAAAAATGGGGATTGCTTCCCGGTAATTGGTAAGGGCAGAATCATAGTTACCCAATCTCTCATGCAACACACCCAAATTCATTGCCATTCCGGCGGCGTCCTTTTTTATTCCTTCCCGTATATAAATAGATTTTGCGCTTGTAAAACTGTTTTTAGCGGCTTTGATATCTCCCCTATAGAATTCTAGGGTAGCCAAACCAGAATAGAGGTTACCGAGAATTCCCGGTGATTTGGCTGTTAGGGGATCTTGAATGGCTTTATGGTAAAAATCAAAAAACGCCGGATCGAGGGATTCCTCTCCTTTGTCCAATATCTCTGAAATCACTTTTTTGGCCTTTTCCAAATCTCCTGACTCCAGCTGTCTTTGGAAGTTTTTTTCATAAATAGGCAAGGAATCCTGAACCCATTGGGATCCTTGGGAAAAGCCCAAAGAATGGATGAAAACGGTTATAAAAATGAATACTAGAAATTTCATATCAGCTGCAGTTAAAATGAGGTTGTACAATCCATTACAAAATTTCGGATTCAATTGGTGAAAAGTACTTGATTAATGTAGTAATGTACTGAGGATAAACATGAAGGACAAGTTTTAATATGTGTAAACAGGTCTTTACTCCTTAGTCTTTCAAACCCAAACTTTCAACTTTTCTCTAACCTTAAACACCACATTTTGGGCGGGACGAATTTCGACCGGGCCAGCGTAGGCCAAGTGCGAGGATAAGATTCGTCCCGAGTACTCGGAATTGGCTACTTTTTCCTTAATGAAAGTAGCTTCATAATTAAATTCTAATCAGAATTTAGAGCCAAGAACAGGGCTAGAACAATAATTGAATACATATTAATTTAAAAAACTGCCTCTTGAAACAAAAGACAGTTAGTTCTAAATAGACTTATGCAAAGCTTTACTAATTTTTTAACTCAAACCTGATAGGGAGTTGGTATGCAACCTCTTTTGGCTCACCATTTTGCAAGGCAGGGATCCAATTGGGCATTTTATTGACCAAGCGAATGGCTTCCTCGTCCAACTCAGGATGAATACTTTGTGACACATATGGATTGAGGATTTTTCCCTCTTTTGAAATCCTGAAATTGACCAATACCACACCTTCTACCCCTTGTTTGAATGCCATTTTAGGATATTCTATCTTTTCGCTGACAAAAGTAGCTATGGCTTCCTGCCCTCCTTTGAAAGCAGGCAGTTCCATACTTCTCAAAGTTGTCATATTTCCACTGCCTGAAGTATTTTCTGAAATCAAACTTTCTTCCTGTGCAATTCCATAAAATATTGTGAAGAAGGACAATGCGATTACTGTTAATGTAGCTTTCATGATTCATTTGGTTTTGGTTGTAAAAAATTTATAAATGAATCTACCTCAATTCACTGCACCAGGATTCCCCATAGGGAACAAGAGACATGAATTGTGAAAGAAGTGTGCTAAAATGTCAATTAAAAAATTACAGCAATTTGATTTGGTTCAAGAGCCAGCTGTACTGATTCCTGCTGATGGGGATTTCTCTGCCAGCGATATGGACGGAATCTGATTGTATGCTCTCAATTTCCTCCAAATTGATCAAAAAGGACTTGTGCACCCTGGCAAAGCGATTGGACTCCAGCTTGCCTTCCAACTCTTTGAGGATGGTTCGGATCACAAATTTTTTATCTTTGGTATATACCTGTGAATAATTTGCGTCAGCCTCAAAGTAGATGATCTCATTGAGTTTGAGCTTGACCAGCATGCCATTGGTACGGATAAACATGCTGTCATTGAGTACAAAATCTTCTGATTTATCTTCATTGGACTTTTTCACCTGATCTTTGGCAAAATTGGCCAGGGCCATTTCTATACTTGCTAAAATGTCTTTTTCATTGAAAGGCTTGACCAGGTAGCCATAAGGATGTACTGCTTTGGCCCGGTTGAGGGTCTGCATGTCCGAATAGGAAGTCAGCATGATAAAAGGCAAGTGGTAATGTTCATTGATCTCAGCGGCGAGTTCAATACCGTCTTTACCCCCTTTGATCTGAATATCCAACAAGGCCAAATCAGGAGATTGTTCCTCTATCAAAGCCAAAGCCTCCCTGGCACTGATCGCTATTCCACAGACCTCATACCCCAGTTCCTCCAAAATATCCTTCAGGTCTTCGGCAATAACCAACTCATCTTCTACAAGTAATATTTTTATTTTGTCCAAAGTCGTTTCATTAAAAGTGTCATAGAGGAAATGTGAAGAAATATAAAAAGTCTGGTTCAATTCTCATTATACCTGAGAAGACAATTTGAACTTCAAATCATATTTAGCCTTTAAGATACTGAATTATAAATACACCGCTCTCCTACCCTGCCAAATCTACTCCCCTGCTTTATCAGGGAATCATCAGGTTGCTGTTGGCTGATTGTTTGGTTCTATCAAGTCCCACAGGTTCCCATATAGATCCTCAAAAACAGCCACTGTCCCATAGTCTTCCACACTTGGTTCCCTTACAATCTTAATTTGATGGTCTAACAGGTTTTGATAGTCTCTTTTGAAATTATCCGTATGCAGGAAAAGAAACACCCTTCCACCCGTTTGGTTACCGATCCTGCTTTTTTGTGCATCATTGACGCCCTTGGCCAATAACAAAGCACATTCATTTGCGCCCTGAGGTCTCACCAAAACCCAGCGCTTGCTCTCAGAAAGAACAGTATCCTCAATTAAGGTAAAATGCAATTTCTGGGTGTAGAATTCAATTGCCCTATCATAGTCATCCACCACTATTGCTATATGGGCTAAATGTTGTTTCATTTTTGGTTTTTAAACTTTTTAAGGAGTGAGGGATGAGGTGTTTATTTGGTTTCAGCTAGTTTTTCGTTTTATTGTGGTGTGCTTTTGTGCAGGGATAAGGTCATGACAAGTTTTGGTTTGAGCGACTATTGAATGCTGGTTATATTTTTTAAACCTATTGTCCTAATCTCGGATGATCAATCATCCTTTTCATGGTATCAAATAAGGCCTGATAGAAAGATTCGTCCTTTGCATACAATTTATACAGCTCCAGCTCCTTTTTCCGTTGCTGCCCCATTACCTCATCTAAGATTCTCTTGAAAGCCAAGTCACGGTTCTGTGAATCTCTATTATCAGCTACTTTGGTTTTAAAATCTGGATGGGCTTGAATATGTCTGCTGATTGATATGAACTTTACTCGCTGATCTTCCGGTGTAGCATCCCAACCTTGAAACCATCGATCATTGAATGACTTGATGATTTCATCTAAGGGATCTTTTTCTTCGCTGCCTCCATGGGCACCTCTGGGGTTAGGGTTTTGTGGATCCAACTCTGTTGACGAATCATCTAATCCAATAGTATAGTTGAGCTTTGTTCTTTCTAAGCCATAGGTCGATAAATCAACAGATTCCAACAATTCATCTATCAATTCATCTTCCTTAGTCTTGACAATCAATTTAGGAATCAGGAATTTCAAAAACCAAAACAGCTTTTCCCAAGGCAATACTTCATAGGGCATGATGGAAGCCATTTGTCCGTATATCTTCACAAACTGCTTCGCTTTGATTTTAAAGTCTGCCTTTTCATCGTCTTCCAAATCCAATGCTGCATTGAAACGATTGGCTGCTGTATCAATGATAGGACTCAGTTGTTGTGCATCTACACCCTCAAAATACTTACTTACAAAGTCTTCTACTTCTTCCCACTCGTACACACCCACATCATCCAAAGTTCCTTTCAATTCATGTAAAACATTGATATCAGTTGCACCACTGAGTGAGGTGGACGTATAGAATGGGTCAAAGGATAGTTTAATTTCATCCACATCATTGAAAAAGTCCAACACAAATAAATCTTCGGTTTTCTTTCCCAATTTATCAGCTGCACGATTCAAACGGCTTAACGCCTGAACTGCCAAAACACCTTGTAGCTTTTTGTCCACATACATGGTGCACAATTTGGGTTGATCAAAACCAGTCAAG
>NZ_REBN01000011.1 GCF_007692705.1 Mongoliibacter sp. | reverse complement strand
TGGCAATGCCTATCAGGTGCAGGTAGAAATCCCCCAATACACCATGAATTCCCAACAAGCTTTGGAAAATATCTACCTGCCACGTGTGGGAGAAAGCAATAATCGCCTCGGTGATGTGGCCAGTATTAGCCTCAGCACCTCGCAAGGCGAGGTAGTTAGACTCAACCAACAGCGGATGGTGTCTGTCACCGCAAATCTTCATAACAAAACCATCGGTTCAGCCAGAAGAGATATCCAAAAAGCCATAGCAGCTGCCGGGGAAAAACCTAGAGGACTCAATGTGATTGTAAGAGGTCAGTTGGAGTTCCTGTCAGAAACACTCTCCGAATTGCAGACAGGATTGATCATCGCTGTTTTTGTCATCTTCTTAATGTTGGCAGTCAACTTTCAATCCCTCAAAGCTGCGCTTTCTACCCTGTCCACCATACCAGCGGTAGCAGTAGGTTCACTTTTGTTCCTTTTGCTTTTTGGCGCTACACTTAATATTCAATCCTATATGGGCCTGATCATGGCTTTGGGTGTTTCTGTAGCCAATGCCATTCTCTTTACCACCTTTGCTGAGGAGGAGAGAAAAAAACACGGAGATGCCCTCAAAGCAGCTAAAGCCGCAGGAAAGAGCAGGTTAAGACCGATTTTGATGACCAGTATTTCCATGATTGTGGGATTGATCCCATTGGCGATAGGCGGAGATCAAACTGCGCCTCTGGGAATTGCAGTGATCGGAGGACTCCTGTTTTCTACCATTACCACTTTATTGATTATGCCATCAGTTTATTCTCGCTTGCTGAAAAATGCCAGTATTGAACCTGTTTCTTTAGATCCATACGACGAAAATTCTTCCCATTATGAACATGGATAAATATACCCTTATGCTCACTTCCCTCTTAATGGGATCTCTTCTTTCCTGCAATTCTTCTAAAAATTCAGAAGAATCCGGTCAGCAGGAAAAATTCTATGAAAGCCTTGTTATCCAAACCAGTGATCTCCAAGGAAGCATAAGCCTTCCAGGAGAGCTCAAGTCCTTCGAGTCAGTAGCCATCTTTCCCAAAATGACAGGCTATGTTCAGAGCGTAAAAGTAGACCGAGGCTCTAAAGTGAAAAAGGGGGAGGTCATTGTGCAGATCGAAGCGCCGGAAATCATGGCTGAATTGGCTGCTGCCAAAGCTAAGGTCTTACAAGCTGAGGGTTTTGCTCAATCTGCGGAATCCAAACTTTCCACTGTCAAGGATCAATTCAACCGAATCCAAAAAACCTCCCAAACACCAGGGACTGTTTCTGCTTCTGATCTCCTACGCATAGAAAATCAACTTAAAGAGGAAGAATCTAATGTAGCATCGGCCAATTCTGCCTTAGAAGCTGCCCGATATGGCTTACAGGCTGCACAACAGATGGCTAACTATCTGACCATTCGAGCACCTTTTGATGGAATTGTGACCGAAAGAAATGTGCATACGGGAACGTTTGTGAGTTCGCAAGATAGTGAAAAACCCATGTTCCGCTTAGAAATGAATGATATGCTCCGCTTGGAAATTCCTGTTCCCGAATCCTATTCTGGATTGAATTTTGGTAGCGACAGCCTTTCCTTTACTCTGAATTCCCAATCAGGCAAAAGCTACAAAGCCATGGTCAGTAGACAATCAGGAAGCCTTCAAAATGCCAGTAGGACAGAGATGATGGAGGCCGATGTGCCCAACAAAGATGGTAACCTGAAAGCCGGAAGTTTTGCCCAAGTGAAGGTTGCCTACAAAAAAGAAGGCTTGCTGATGATTCCCAATGCTGCTTTGGTGACTAGCATGGAAGACCGTTTTGTGGTCAAAGTAGTCAACGGAGAAGCCCAAAGGATATCTGTCAGAAAAGGGATTTCCCAAAACGGTCAGACCGAAATTTTCGGTGATCTTCAACCCGGAGACATTATCCTCAAAAACCCCTCAGAAACTATTCAGAGTGGGGATAGGGTGAGATTAGACCCTTAAGGTTTTCAAAACCTCGAGGGTCTTTAATGTTAAAAGAAAATAGTTTCTCGCGGCGGTCGCAACGATTACGCAACGACCGCGACGAAGAAAAAACATAAATTGAAAGTACACACCACGTTGCGTTCGCTGCGAATCTCTTTGCGGTCGCTGCGTGAATCAATTAAAAGAAAAAACAACGTACTTCGGCTAGAACAAAAAACCCTTCGAGGTCTAGAAGACTTCAAAGGTTAAAACACTACAGCATGGATATATTCATCATCTCACTTACCGCTTTTGTAGTCGCTATCCTGACTTTCTTTTCGGGATTTGGTTTGGGTACAATATTGACACCGGTATTTATAATTTTCTTTCCAGTGGACTTGGCTATTGCTTTGACTGGGGTGGTGCATTTTTTCAATAATATCTTCAAGCTCTTTTTGGTCGGCAGAAATGCGGACAAACAGGTCTTGATCCGGTTTGGAATTCCCGCGGTGATCGCCGCATTTGCCGGTTCTTGGGTTTTGTTGAATATTACTGATTTGGAGCCCTTGTTTAAGTACGAGATGTTTGGCAGATCTTTTACAGTGGAAACTGTCAAATTTATCATTGCCATTCTACTGATCATATTTGCCTTGATGGATTTGATTCCCTATTTCCAAAACCTACAATTTGGGAAAGAAAAACTCCCTTTTGGTGGAGCCTTAAGTGGTTTTTTTGGAGGGCTTTCAGGAAATCAGGGAGCTTTGCGCTCCGCATTTCTGATCAAAGCAGGATTGTCTAAAGAAGCTTTTATAGGAACTGCCGTGGTGGTTTCCACTTTTGTGGATTTTACTAGGTTGAGTGTATATGCTACCCGCTTTGTGGGTACGGACTTGAGCGAAAACCTTACTCTGGTCATTATCGCCACACTTTCAGCAATATCCGGGGCTTATTTGGGCAATAAGCTATTGAAAAAAGTCACTTTGAAGTTTCTTCAAGTCACAGTTGCCATTATGCTGATATTGATTTC
>NZ_REBN01000123.1 GCF_007692705.1 Mongoliibacter sp. | reverse complement strand
CGCAGGTTCAAATCCTGTCACCCCGACAAAGTGGGTTATCAACCCCCATCAAAAGACTGTAAATCATATGATTTACAGTCTTTTACGTTTTTATTTTAAAAATTTGTTGAAAACCTAAAATTGAAATGAAATCCTTGCACAGGATTTATTGTCGGTTAATTTTAGCAGTATACTTTTATAGCAGCATATTCCAACAGCATAAAAACAACATAAGGCAGTGAGATCAGTATAAAAAAGGATAGGATAGGAAATGCCCTTTTATGAAATTCCAAAATCGATACTATTACCATAAAAAAGTTAAATTCCTTCCTGATAATTGATATCAAATTTTACTGAAGGAATTGGATACTGTAGATTAAATAGCATGATGAACATTGCAATTTCAGAATCAAGAAACATACCCAAACAATCTATTATAGACCTATATAAAGCCAATAATTGGAGTTCGGCAAACAAACCTGATTTACTGGAGAAGGCTCTCAAAAATTCTCACTCCTTAATATCTGCTTGGGATGAAGATAAATTAATTGGTTTAGGCAATGCCATTTCTGATGGCCACTTGGTTGTATATTATCCTCATCTGCTTGTTCTTCCCGATTATCAGGGAAAAGGCGTTGGTCAGATGATCATGACCCGAATGAAAGAGATTTATAAAGATTTTCATATGCAAATGTTGACCGCAGATGGGAAAGCAATCCAATTCTATCAAAAAATTGGATTTGAAAGAGCCGGGCAAACAGAACCCATGTGGGTTTATCATGGAGATGAACATTGAGAGTGGTTTTATCATTTATAGCAAAAATCTATAGGATTTGATTTGGAATCAAAAAGGTAAATTCACCTTATTTGAAAATCAATAAAAAGTTAAGTTTATGAATGGTTTTAAGACAGCATACAGTAGTTTTTCAAAATGAGAAAGATGAATTTGAGAACAACCTTTGTCACTTTGCCAACTTATAATGAAAAGGTAAATTAACTAGATAGAAAATGTTATTTGACTTGCCTGCTGACCGCAACCTCAATCTCCTTCCAATGGATGGATCTGTACTTTATTTCGGGAAAATATTTTCTACTATTGAAGCCGACCATTTCTTCAAAATGATGTATGAAAAAATTGAATGGAAAAAGGATGAAGCAATGATTTTCGGAAAAAAAATCTACACAAAACGAAAAGTAGCTTGGTACGCTGACTTTCCTTTTGAATATACTTATTCCAATGTTACAAAATCCGCCTTACCTTGGACAGACGAGTTACTGGAGATTAAAAAAATCACTGAAAACGTTTCTGGAGAACGGTTTAATTCTTGCCTTTTAAACCTTTATCACTCAGGGTCCGAAGGGATGGCTTGGCACAGCGACGGTGAAAGGGACTTGAAAAAAAATGGTGCGATAGGATCGGTAAGCTTTGGAGCTGAAAGAAAATTTTCCTTCAAGCATAAAAATTCTGGACAAAAAATAGATTTGCTCCTAGAGCATGGAAGCCTTCTGATTATGAAAGGAGAAACCCAAACACATTGGATGCATCGACTACCTCCCACCAAAAAAGTCTTTTCCCCAAGAGTAAACCTTACTTTTAGAACTATTGATAAAGAGCAGTAAACGAAAATCTATTGAAGAATTGAATTTTACTGACAGGAATTAAAGCACTCCAACTAAATTATTTCCATCTGGGTATTGATTCTGCTCACTAACGCTTTCCTCAATATTCTCCCAGATCGGGAGGATTTCAAGAAAAAATCCTTGTCAGTGCCACTCACCATTTATTAAAATTGAATTTCGATTTGTACAGAAGATCAACTTTTGAAGAATCATATTCAACATACTGGAATTCAGTTGGCAAATCGTAATCCTGACGTAGCTCTCTTATCAATTGTATTATCCCCCCTCCCCCACCTGAGGTAAAGAAATTTACTCCTCCTGAGCCATCGGGTATTACACGTTCTAAAAAACTGGAATAAAATCAAAAAGATCAAACACCTGTACATAGCAAAATGGACGTTTATATGAATTTGCAAACATCCAATTCAATAAGAAAGAAAATGTGGACCCGCTTAGGCTTTATTAACTAAATTACTATTTGTTTGAGGTTTTTTAAGAGAAAACTAAATTTTTACTATTTTGGAAATCAAACTCCAACCACATGAAAAACAAGTCCGGTTTTTTGAATCAGTCCATCAAAACTTTTATTGGCTTTTATGTTCTCATCTATATATTCCCATTTCCTGTAAACCACTTTCCTTACGGCTATATGCTTATTTCCCAGCATATCGACAGTGCCAAAGGAAGTTTAAGCTTGTTTGTAGGTAAATATGTTTTGGGGTTCGAAAACTTGGAATATGTCCCTTTAAACGGCAGTGGTGATACTACATTGGATTACATTTCCCTTGTCAGTTATGGGCTCTTGGCTGCTCTGATTTCAATGGCAGTATTATTTTTAGTCCGCAATAAATCCAGACTAGATCAGTTTTATCATTTGATCCTGATATATGCCCGGTATTTCGTAGGCTTGACTCTAATTTCTTATGGGGTGATCAAATTCCTGCAAGGCCAGTTTCCAAGTCCGAGTTATCTGGCACTGGAGAGCACATACGGTGATTTTTCACCTATGGGTTTGGCTTGGAGGTTTTTTGGGTACTCGGATTTGTACAAAGGATTTATGGGAGTCGCTGAAACCATGGCTGGTCTACTCTTATTGATCAGGAGAACACAGTTGCTCGGAGCACTGATCTCTATCACGGTTACCGCAAATATTTTTCTTGTCAATTTATCCTTCGATGTTCCTGTCAAGTTGTTTTCCGGACATCTTTTGTTCTTTTCTCTTTTGATAGCTTTGCCATATCTCAGGTCTTTGATAGATTTTTTCCTATTACACAAACCTTCACAGCTTACCTCAATAGTATATCCTCTTACCAACAAATGGAAAAAAATAATCTATTGGGGTGCCAAAGCCTACTTTGTAGGACTTG
>NZ_REBN01000012.1 GCF_007692705.1 Mongoliibacter sp. | reverse complement strand
GGATAGAATAGAAGTTTCCTAAACTTTAGATACAGGTTCGATTCCTGTCGAGGCTACAATTATTAATTTTTTTATTTTTAGGGATTATGAAAGAGATCTATTATGCTCATGTTCTCAAAAGCAAGGTCCATAACTACTATTACAAAGGTCATTGCAAAGACCTTCAGAAAAAACTTATTCAACATAATTCCGGAATGACTGTTTCGATCCGACCATATATACCCTTTGAAATTGTTTATTTTGAAGAATTTGAAACTGAAATAGAGGCTATTAAAAGAGAAAAATATTTTAAAACCTCTAGAGGAAGGGAGTTTCTAAGAAAGATATTGGCCCAGTAGTTCAATGCCCGCCCGGCTGACGCCAGTCGGACGGGGATAGAATAGAAGTTTCCTAAACTTTAGATACAGGTTCGATTCCTGTCGAGGCTACAATTATTAATTTTTTTATTTTTAGGGATTATGAAAGAGATCTATTATGCTCATGTTCTCAAAAGCAAGGTCCATAACTACTATTACAAAGGTCATTGCAAAGACCTTCAGAAAAAACTTATTCAACATAATTCCGGAATGACTGTTTCGATCCGACCATATATACCCTTTGAAATTGTTTATTTTGAAGAATTTGAAACTGAAATAGAGGCTATTAAAAGAGAAAAATATTTTAAAACCTCTAGAGGAAGAGAGTTTCTAAGAAAGATATTGGCCGGCAGGGAAGTTTCCTAAACTTTAGATACACCTGCCCGTACCGAAACTCATTCCCCAGTACCAGTAACCTTTCCGGCGGAACGTTCGAGCGGGAGTTCGATTCCCCCGCCCGAACTGACTGGTACAGTCGGGCGGGTGTCGAGGCTACAATTATCAATTTTTATGAATCTGCGTTTGCTTACGAGAAAAGCGTATTCAATTGGATGTGTTTACACACTTAATTAACTAAGCAAATCCTTAAGTCCCGCAAAAAGTCTGATACTCGATATCTACTCCAAGAGGGACTTCCTGATATTTTTCCATACCGGTAACATCCTTATAAGGCTGACTAAGTACAGCAAGCAATTCTTGAAATGGCTGCATGTTTCCATCTGCGCTTGCTGCCTCCAAGGCTTCTTCCACCAAATGATTTCGGGGGATAAAGGCAGGATTATTCGCGTCCATAAGCTCCTGAGCCCTCTGCATATTTCCAGAAATTCTTTCCTTCCACAAAACCAACCACGCTTTGAAATCTTCATTGTCATAAAGGTTGTCTTTAGGAAACACACCTCTTCTTAAATACAAAAATGTATTGGTAAAATCAGCCTTATGGACTTTCATCCAGTGAAGCAGATCATCTATTAGTGCTTTATCTGTTGTTTTAACTTCATCCATACCCAATTTTCTTCCCATCATTTGCAGCCACTTGGCCTCATAAGCTTTGGGGAATTTATTAATCGACTCCTTGGCCAATTTTATTGCTTCTTCTGTATCAGATGAAATCTCCGGCAATAATGTGGAGGCCAGGCAGCCTAAATTCCAATGCGCAATAAACGGCTGATTTCCATAGGCATAACGTCCTTGGGTATCTATGGAACTGAAAACGGTCTTGGGATCGTAAGTATTCATAAAGGCGCATGGGCCATAATCTATGGTTTCACCTGGAATACTCATATTGTCTGTATTCATCACACCATGAATAAAACCTACACGCATCCATTGAGTTATCAATTCTATTTGTTTACTCATCACTGCTTCAAAAAATGGCAAAGCAGGATTTTTAGACTCATGAACCTCTGGAAAGTGCCTTGCAATGCTGTATTGTAAAAGATCTTTCAAATGTTGACCATCATGGAAATTTCTTGCATACTCAAAGGTGCCTACGCGGAGATGACTCTGCCCAACCCTGGTAAGTATAGCACCTTGTTTAACCTTTTCCCTGTATACAGGTTCACCGGTAAGCACCACAGCCAATGCCCTCGTGGTAGGGATATTCAAATAGTACATGGCTTCTGAAATCAAGTATTCCCGCAACATGGCACCTAGATGAGCCCTTCCGTCTCCCCCCCTGGAATAGGGCGTTCTGCCTGAACCTTTGAACTGAATGTCGTACCTTTTACCCGATGGCGTAATTTGCTCTCCCAGCAACACGGCCCTTCCATCACCTAACATGGTAAATTGACCAAACTGATGCCCTGCATAGGCTTGGGCCAAGGGTTGGGCATCTTTTGGTAACTGATTACCGGAAAAAATTGCACTTAAAGAATCAGCATCCAACTCTTCGAAATTTAAGCCTAATTCCTTTGACAAGCCTTCATTAAACAATGCCAGCTGAGGAGATTTCACCGGGACAGGATTTACTGAGCTAAATAGAGCTTTAGGGAGTTTTTGATAACTATGTTCTAGGTTCCAGGTAATTTGCATGCGCTTTTGGGATTTTTTTATGTGGTTTTAACAAAACACCCCAATATATAATTTCATATCTCAAATTTAAAAGCCTCATATCCCTCAGTATCAGTTTCGAAAGAAAAAACATCCCCACTTAAGGGATATTCCTTCAATTGTTCGGAGGTCATGTTTTCTCTGGCGGTGGTAATGAAAAGTGTGGAAAGTTCTTTCCCACCAAAACAACATGAGGTTACATGGGGAGCAGGTACCAGAACTTTTTGTAACAAATCTCCAGACTTCGGATCCCACCTGTAAACGCCCCCTCCACCATAATGTGCAATCCAAAGCATCCCCTCTTTGTCTATACACATGCCGTCAGGCGTTCCCATTTCTTTTGGAATAGATACAGCAATCCTTCCATTTGCTATTTCTCCTTTTTCCAAATCAAAATCATACCCTATGATTTGCTGACTTGGACTATCGATATAATAAAAAGTCTTTTGGTCTTCCGTCCATGCCATTCCGTTGGAGATAGTAACTCCATTTATAACACCTTTAGGCTGAAGATCAGGTTCAATCTTGGATTTACGTCTGAAAATTTGGGAGAAATTAGGAGGGCCATGGAAAGCGGAGAA
>NZ_REBN01000201.1 GCF_007692705.1 Mongoliibacter sp. | reverse complement strand
AATTCCAGGCATATTCATGATATCCAATGAGTGGATAGATACAATTGGCCCCCACACCGATGTCCAGACAATTTACCTTCTTAGGGCGTTTACTTGAATTTTCAGCAAGCAAATCAGCCACGTAATGTATATAATCAGCCCTCCCGGGTATCGGGGGGCAGAGGTAACTTTCAGGAATCTCCCAATGCTCTACCTGATAGTAATGACCCAAAATCGCCCTGTTGAGCATCAAAACCGCCTGCGGGTCAAAAAAATCAATGGTAGTATCTCCATATTTATTGGTGATCACAAAGTCCTTCAATGCCGGCAGTGTTTGCGTCAATAATTCAAAATCATACCTCTCACGGTGTTTATTTCTGGGATGAAGATTGGATTTTATGGGTGGCTGAGTTCTCTTTTCTTCTGGCATGAACCTGTAATTCTGTTAGATACAAAAGTATCTATTTTTTTTACCATTCATGAATTAATTGAACAGCAAAAAAACTAAATGGACAATTGCGTGTTTAAAGTTTGTTAATTTATAAAACCACTTAAAAAATGAAAATTCTAAAAAATTTATCCCTTGTTGCACTTTGTAGCGCAACGATCTTTGCAGTTAGTTGTGAGAACAAATCTACGGATTCAACAGAAACAGAAGTAGTTGAAGAAGTGGTTGTTGAAGAGGAGCCTAACACAGTTGTAGACATTGCTGTTAGTTCACCTGACCATACCACATTGGTTGCTGCGGTGACAGCCGCTGATTTGGTCGGCACTTTAAGCGGAGATGGTCCGTTTACAGTTTTTGCTCCGACAAATAGTGCTTTTGCAGCCTTACCTGAAGGTACTGTTGAGAGTTTGTTAGAAGAAGAGAATAAAGATCAGCTGACTGCTGTACTTACCTATCATGTTGTTGCTGGAAATGTGAAGGCAGCCGACCTGTCTGATGGTCAGGTGGTCACCACTTTGAATGGGCAGGAATTGACAGTAAGTATCAAAGACGGTGTTGTTAAAATCAATGATGCTACTGTAGTGGCAGCAGACCTTGAAGGTACTAATGGTGTTGTTCATGTATTGGATGCAGTATTGCTGCCAGGATGATAATTTTATCCTTGCAAAAGGATTAAAAAAACGGGTGTAATTAAATACTACACCCGTTTATTATTTTTGTGATTTTGCACTTAAATATCCTTAATCTTCTTTATCAAACCATCCAACCAACTCCCTGTAAACCAAATGCACCGGGAGGCCCATCACGGTAAAATAAGAACCTTCTATACCAGTGATGCCAACATACCCTATCCATTCCTGAATACCATAGGCACCTGCTTTATCGAGCGGATTGTACTTGTGCACATAATATTCTATTTCTTCAAGATCTAGTTTTTTAAAATGAACTGTTACTACATCTGAAAGCGTAATTTCTTTGCTTAAAGATTTTAAGGTGATTGCTGATATGACTTTGTGAGTACTGCCTGACAATTCCCTAAGCATTTGCTTTGCCTCTTCTTGGTCTCTTGGTTTACCCAATACCTTTTCGCCCAATAGCACTACAGTATCGGAAGTAAGAATCACTTCCTTTTCACCTATTTGCCCCTCAAATGCTACCGCTTTCTTTTTCGATATATATGCGGCAACCTCCAATCCCGGTAAGCTTGCAGGAAAGTTTTCCTCAACCTTTTGGGCTCTGACTTCAAATTCAACACCGAGCTCATTGAGCAATTCAGCCCTTCTTGGTGACTTGGATGCCAATACCAATGAATATCCTTTAAGATCTATCATAAATGAAAAACTTCATAAGGAAAATTGAACTCCTCTTCCGCTACAGATGCAAAGAGCAAGCCTGATAAAGTTTTGGGATAAAAGTAGGTTGACTTTTGAGGCATTGTGTGACCGCTCTTACAGACATTAAGAACCTGTGTCATGGCTATATCCTTGGTAAGGATAGCAAAAGATGCCGAACCATTCCCCACTTTCCCCAGACAACGGTTAAGGTTCCTTTCATATTCGATTTTATCAGAAAAGCGTTGCTCCTCTAGCGGTATTCCCAATACCTTATCGATAAAGAAGTAATGCAGTACCATCATATCTACTTCTTTGACCATCCGGGGAATGGACAAATCCATTTCTTCAATCCTCTCGGGAATCAGACGAATTTTATAGGCATTTTCTGAAAAAATCAATCCAAAAGCCCATTTTTTTTGCAGAATAAGCTCTGAAACTTCCTCCACATCATTTAACCTTTTCACGATAAACCAAGGTTCCAATCGTTCAAGAATCGCTTTTTCGCTCAGTGAATTATCAAAAAATAAACGGTGTGTTGGAAGTATCCTGATATTTTTACTCAAAGCATTCGTGAAATACATCAGGTGAAAATTATAGCCCTCCGTTCCTTGATGTTGCGGGTTATTTTTTTCCATCTCTTTGCGGTAGGCAATTGCACCTTGGTAGCGGTGGTGTCCATCTGCCAAAATCACATGCTTTTCTTTCATGACGTGCAAAAACTTCGCTATTATCCCTGCATCATGAATGACTGCCAATACTTCCCTTACACCTTGATAATCTTCCAGATCATAAATGGGGTCCTGAATGGCTTCATCCATGTAAGGTTCCAGCTCATGTAGTGGGTCCTCATACAACCCGTGTGTTGGGCTACTTTGGATTTGAGTGGATCTTAATAGGTCTATCCTGTCATCCACAGCTTTTGCAATGGTGTTTTCATGCCTGAGAACGACCCTTTCATCCCAATCGTAAGCTCGTATTTGGGCAATAAAACCCTTTCTGCAGGATTCTTCCTCCTGACCAGGGAACTTGAAATATTGGTAATAAACATAAATCCCAGGAATTTGATCTTGGGCAATAACACCATCCTCTTTCCATCGTTCCATGGTGTTCTTAGCATTCTCTACAGGGTTGGGACCCAAAGGAACAGAAAGATGAATACTGTTATAGGGGTTTGCATAAAGGGCTTCGCGCTGTTTTTTGGAAACCACATCGAAAAGAGGAGAGGTAAGTTCTTCAATTTTAAATGCCCAGTCCTTTGAATATCTCCAAGCTTTTAAAGGTAAAATTTCAGCCATCAGATCAGCCTGTTTTTCCAGTTGGTTCTTTTGGTTCCCTCCGAGTTGCTGATGGGAATCAACTGGTTTTTACTCCTTTCGAACATCTCCACAGCAAGACCTGAAAGTAATTCCATTTCTTCTTCAGTCCATTTGATATCTAGTTTTTCCGGACTAAAGTACTTTTCCACAAACTTGGTATCAAAATTTCCTGTAGTGAAAGCTTCATGCCCCATAACAAACCGACAGAACCCAAGTGTAGTCTCTATCCCGGTAATCTGATAGTCATCTATGGCATGGATCATTTTCTGAATGGCCTTTTCTCTGCTTTCATCGTGAACGATCAATTTTGAGATCATGGGATCATAATAAATAGGAATATCCATACCCTGCTCAAAGCCATCATCAACCCTGATTCCAGGACCTTGGGGTTTGATATAAGTTCTAAGCTTACCAATATCAGGTAAGAAGTTGTTTCTGGGGTCTTCAGCATATACCCTCACCTCAATAGCGTGTCCGTTGATTGTAAGGTCATTTTGACCAAAGGTAAGTGATTGCCCTTCTGCAACAAGGATTTGTTCTTTCACCAAATCCTTACCGGTAATCATTTCTGTCACGGGATGCTCCACCTGAAGGCGGGTATTCATCTCTAAAAAGTAAAAATTGAGATTTTCGTCAACAATAAACTCCACTGTTCCAGCACCATAATAATCGCAAGCTTTGGCTACTTTCACGGCCGCCTCCCCCATAGCTTTTCTCATCTCCGGAGAAACCACAGAAGAAGGTGCTTCTTCAATCACCTTTTGATGTCTTCTCTGAACTGAGCAATCTCTTTCAAAAAGATAAACAACATTCCCCTGTTGATCACCCAAGACTTGTATTTCTATATGTCTTGGGGAAGTAATGAATTTTTCTATAAATACTGCTCCGTCTCCAAAAGCAGACTCAGCTTCTGAAATTGCCCTATTCATTTGTTCCTCGAACTCATCCTCTGACGCTACAATCCTCATACCTTTACCACCACCTCCGGCACTGGCCTTGATCAAGATAGGGTATCCTATATCCGCTGCTTTTTTCTTGGCAGCCGGAATATCCGTAATGGCCTCGTCTGTACCCGGCACCATTGGAATACCGTATTTTGAAACAGCATTTTTGGCAGCAAGCTTACTACCCATAACCTCGATTGCCTCAGGAGAGGGCCCTACAAAGATCAGCCCCGCATCACTTACTTTTTTGGCAAAACCTGCATTTTCAGAAAGAAATCCATAACCTGGGTGAATCGCATCAACTTGTAATTGCATGCAGGCCTCAATTATTTTTTCAGAAAGCAGGTAGGATTGGTTGGAGGGCGGCGGTCCCAATAACACGGCTTCATCTGCAAATTTGACATGAGGAGAGTTTCTGTCTACCTCACTGTATACCGCAACAGTGGAAATCCCCATCTGCTTTGCAGTCTTCATGATTCTTAATGCAATCTCTCCTCTATTAGCGACCAGTAGTTTTTTAATCTTACTCATAATTGGGTTTATTTTATCCAAAAAAGCTTAACTCACGAAGTAAACAAAATAAAATGAGGATTAGAAAGAATATTTGAAATGGGACAGGATTTTTGCAAGGGTGGTATAATTGTATTAGTTTTGCCCGATTTACGAGAGTACATTACTCTCTAAGAATTTGTAAAACCTTAACGTCTATAATCTTGGATTTATTCGCAAAATTAGAAACCAACTTAGGCCCACTGGGCAAACATTCCGAACTTGCTGAAGGATATTTTGCATTCCCAAAATTGGAAGGGGAAATTGCTCCTAGAATGAAGTTTAAGGGTAAGGAAGTGTTGACTTGGAGCTTAAATAATTACTTAGGCCTAGCCAATCACCCCGAAATAAGGAAGGCTGATGCAGACGCCGCTGCCAAATGGGGAGCTGCCTATCCAATGGGTGCCAGAATGATGTCAGGACAAACTGATCTTCATGAGCAGCTTGAAAAAGAACTCGCTGATTTTGTAGGTAAAGACAGCGCCTACCTTCTCAATTATGGCTATCAGGGAATCATGTCTGTCATAGACTCTTTACTAGACAGGAAAGATGTAGTTGTTTATGACAGTGAATGCCATGCCTGTATTATAGATGCACTTAGAATGCATTTGGGAAAGAGATATGTTTTCCCACATAATGATATTGAAAACTGTGAAAAGCAACTTCAGAGGGCTACCAAGCTTGCTGAAGAAACAGGAGGGGGAATACTTGTCATTACCGAAGGTGTATTTGGTATGACTGGAGACCAGGGAAAACTGGCAGAAATTGCAAAACTAAAGGAAAAATACACTTTTAGACTTTTGGTAGATGACGCACATGGATTCGGAACTTTGGGTAAAACAGGTGCCGGTGCTGGAGAAGAACAGGGAACTCAAGAACACATAGATCTTTATTTCTCCACTTTTGCAAAATCCATGGCCTCAATAGGCGCATTTGTCGCAGGTGATTCCAACGTGATCAGATTCCTTAAATACAATATGAGGTCACAGATATTTGCTAAATCACTTCCTATGATTTTTGTAGAAGGTGCATTGAAAAGACTGGAATTACTCAGAACAAAACCTGAGCTGAAAGAAAACCTTTGGAAGATTGTGAATGCTTTGAGAGACGGACTGAAAGAAAAAGGATTCAGTACGGGAAATTCTAATTCTCCAGTTACACCTGTGGTACTGAATGGAACTGTAGGAGAAGCAGCCACCTTGAGCAAAGACCTTAGAGAAAACTATAATATTTTCTGTTCGGTAGTGATATATCCTGTAATTCCTAAGGGAATGATTATCCTCAGATTAATACCTACTGCGGTTCATACTCTTGAGGATGTGGCAGAAACAATTTCAGCGTTTGAAGCCATCAAAGAAAAGCTTACAAGTGGTTATTATAAGACAACTGAACTGGCTATCTCCTTTGGAGAATAAAATTCAAAAAAGGGCTTTATTCTGTTGTTTTTTAAACATTTTACCTATATTGAACGGTAAATTAAAATTATCATCAACCTAAAAATTAACTTTTATTATGAGCAGATTTGACGAAATAAAAGGTCTAGTAATGGGCCTTGAGGATGACTTCGAGAAATTCTATGAAAAAGGAAACCAAGCAGCTGGAACTAGGGTGAGAAAAGGTATGCAGGATCTAAAAACTATGGCACAGGATATCCGAAAAGAAGTACAGGATAAGAAAAATGCTGGATGATTTTATCAGAAAAGAAAGCATAAAAAAAGGTGGTCAATTTGATCACCTTTTTTTATGCTTTCAAAATTAATTTGTCAATAACTCTATCCCTTCCAAAAACGCTTTCCCTTGAGCATCTTCCTCCTCAGGCTCAGGAGCTGAATCCCAAAAATTTTCCAAGCTTTTAGTAAATAAGCCTTGACTCGTGGCTGCAAAAACTTTCCCATTAAACAACTCTAATTCATTAATTCCTGATTTTTCAATTCCTTCATTGTTCAACTTTCTGATATTGAAAATTTCCGGATCATGGGAATCAAAATTTTCAACTTCATAAAAACGCGCACCTCTATTATTCCAGATCACCATTCTATCGTCAATCAGACGCATATTGAAAAAATTATCAATGGAAATATGTGGTTTTAAATCTTCAACTTTCCCACTTTCCGAGATATAAATATGCCTTTCAACATTCATGATCAACTTTCCATCGGATGTAAATTCATGACCCATATAGACTGCATTTGGCCTGTCGTTCAAGGTGAAATTCTTTACCGATCCATCTTTTGAAATAAGGTAATTAGGGGATGAATTGAGATCTCCGGTTGAAGCAGAAGCAATCCAGCCATCCCTAAAAGCATTGACTTTAAATATCCTGTCACCATCGCTCCTATGAGTATTCTCGGGGAAATCGACTTTTAACACGTCCTTATTGGGTAAAACTCCATTAAAGATCGTATTCTTTTCTAAGTCAAATATATAAGCGCTATTTCTCGAAAAAGGACTGCCAACGATGTGGATATTAGCCAGCATTTTCCCGTCATTTATTTCAAAATTACCCAGGCTATTTATATTAAGGGAAACAGTTTTATGCCCCTCCAAATCCTCGAGTAAGTTATCTAAGCTTAAAAAGCCCAAGTTTCTGTTTCCTCCAGTATCGTAAATATTAAACCCACGAAGACTTCTGTCTACTGCAGCTATATAATCGCTAGATAAACTTTGCCTAAACTCAAGCAAATTGTCTCTCCAACCACTCAATTGCTGTGCCTCCAAGTCTGTTGTTAAATAACCAGGATTGATTCGGTGAGCATAATACAATCGATCACCTATTGTTCTGATTCGGGTAACATTGGAGTTTTGTCCCCTAAAATTGAAATTATCAAATCTTTGAAATTTTTCTAATTCGATCTCTTTATCTGCCTGAACCGGCTCCTCCACCTCTTGACAGGATAGCATTAAAACAATAGAAATTAATCCTAAAACAACTTTTTTTACAGAATTCATTATATAAACATCTTATGAATTGTAAAAATAAAGGTAAACGAACAAAACACAACTAACTCTTTGTTAAGAAAAAATGAATAAGCCGCTGAAGATGTCTCTCCAACGGCTTATAGGACTATCCTTTTAATTTTAATTTTATTTTTTTTCCATTTCCACTGAAACTTCAAATTTATTGTTTGCTCTATTGATATCCGCCAATCTTTGACTTGGATCGATTTCCACTGATTTGATTTCAGAAATAGACCTATCTATAGTCACTTCCGTGGATAAACTTGTCCAAGGCCATTTTTGGGTTTTTATCCGCTCAGGCATTCCTTCTTCTTCTGGCTTTTCACCTCTCATGATCACCAATGGCATATAAATCATTTCTTGGCTACCGTCTTGATACGTTACCACCACGTCCAAAGGCATGGGTGTCAAACCGACTCTTTCAAGAGATATTTTAGTACGCTTCTCACCAGCAGCCTCAACATTTTTGACTCCATAATCAATGGTTTTTGTAGAGGCAATGAAATAGTCGTAATACCAATCCAATTCCAAACCACTGGTTTTTTCCATAACCCTGATCACGTCATTTCCATTTGGATGCTTAAATTTATACTCATCCCACAATCGCAACATGGCTCGGTCAAAGTTTTTCTTTCCCATGATATATGCTAGCTGCTCTACAAATACAGCACCTTTGGAATAGGTACCTGGACCATACGCAGAATTCAAGTTGTAATGATCTCCATGCGTGGTCAATGGCTCTTCATAACCTGCTGAAGCCAACCTGAAATATGACCTGTAATTACCTTCCTGAATAAAGTTTTCGCTCTTATCAAAAACAGCATCCATGACCACATTGGTACCCCAAGTGGTAAAGCCTTCATCCAGCCAAGGTTCTGAGGATTCATTGAATCCCAGTACTCCGTAATACCAGCTATGAATCAATTCATGAACCGTCACGCCCACCAAGCTTCTCAGGTTTCTGTGTCCTGTGATCAAAGTTGACATAGGATATTCCATTCCTCCATCTCCTCCTTGAATCACTGAATATTGATCATACGGGTATTCACCAAAATTATCACTCATAAACCTGATGGCATTTACTGTATAATCCATCAGCTTACCCCAATTCTCTTCAGTCTTTTCGTTTTTCACATAAAGCAAATGAACCATGGGCCCATTTTCCATCTGATACTTGTCATGGGTGAATTTTGGATCAGCTGCCCACATAAAATCATGAACATCAGGAGCATAAAAATGCCAGGTCAATGTCTTCCCACTTGGTGAAGGCAAATTTACTCCCTCATCTTCATAACCATGACCGATTTCATTGGCATTTTGAAGATAGCCTGTCCCACCAAGGATATACTCTTTGTCTATGGTGATTTTAACATCAAATTCACCGAAATTCCCATAAAATTCCCTTCCGATGTAAGGGTTTGCATGCCAGCCTCTGACATCGTAGGCAGCCATTTTGGGATACCATTGTGCCATAGAATAACGAATATCTTCAGCATTATCTCTTCCAGCCCTTCTAACCTGTAATGGAACCTGCCCCTCAAAATCCATATCAAAAACTACTGTTTCACCAGGCAAAATCGGTCTTGGTAAGTCTACCTCCAGAATTGTTTCCTCATGTACAAACTTTGCATCCTGACCTTCCATTTTAAGGGTTTTAACCTCCAAAATTCCAATTTCTTCAGGCGTCAGGTTTTTGATCCTATCCCCTACTCTCCTGTCTGGATCTGCAATTGTCCTAGACCTCACATCCATCATGCTATTTGGCTGAAAAGCATTATAATACAGATGATAAAATGCCCTAAAAAGTGTATCCGGAGAATTATTGATATAATGTAATTTTTGTTTTCCCTGATACGTATTGGATTCCACATCCATCGTGACATCCATTTCATATTTTACTTTCTGTTGCCAGCGGTCTTTTTGAGCATTAGCAAAAGTAAAAACTCCTGCCAAAGTCATTAAAAAGACACTTAACCCTAATCTCTTTATCATGTGTTATTTGGTTTTTGCGTGTAAAATAAATCAAAAAGCTAAACTGCCCAAACCTGTCATCAAAATCGGAAAAAAGAAAATATATCTTTAGGGCCAAAAACAACACAACTTTAAAAACCATTTAAAACCATATTTTCCCTTTAGCATGAAAAACATATTTTCATTGGTTTTTATATAAGTATTTGATATATAATACCAACACAATAACATTTATACATGGAAACAAAACTTTACTTAAGCAAGATCCTTTTTTGGGCTTCATGCTTTTTCCTGCTTTTGATAGGTGGAACCCAATCACCTCTTTTAGCTCAGCAGGTAGACATGTCCCAATTTGAAGTAATGAAAGCCAGAGCTGTAGGCCCTGCTGGCATGAGTGGCAGGATCACTGCAGTGGACGCTGTAGATGATAACCCTAATATTATTTATGCAGGATCTGCATCAGGTGGCTTATGGAAGTCCACTTCGGGTGGCATTTCTTGGACTCCTATTTTTGATGAAGAAAAAGTCCATTCGATTGGAGCTATTTCCATTTACCAAAAAAATCCAAATATCATTTGGCTGGGTACAGGTGAAGGCAACCCAAGAAACTCTCTCAATATGGGATATGGGGTTTATCGCTCTTTAGATGCCGGAAAAACCTGGGAATTGATGGGCTTGGAAAAAACCAGAGCTGTGCATAGAATCATTGTACACCCGGATGACCCAAACACGGTGTTTGTGGGAGCAATAGGATCACCATGGGGTGAACACGAAGAAAGAGGTGTCTATAAAACCACAGATGGTGGAAAAACTTGGGAAAAAATCCTTTATACAGACACGAAAACAGGTGTGGGAGAAATGATTATGGACCAAAATAACCCAAACAAGCTTTTCGTCAATATGTGGCAGCACAGGAGATATCCTTGGTTTTTTGAATCAGGTGGCCCATCATCAGGCTTATACGTGACTCATGATGGTGGAGACAATTGGAAAAAACTGGATGAGAAAAATGGATTACCGAAAGGTGAACTCGGAAGAATGGGACTTGCCATATCCAAAGCGAATAGTGAAAAGGTCTATGCATTGGTCGAATCTTCTAAAAATGCACTGTATGTTTCGAATGATGGTGGAGACAGTTTTAAAATGGTCAATGATAAACCAGAAATAGGAGACAGACCTTTTTATTACTTTGAAATCCACGCAGATCCAAAAAACCCAGACAGGCTTTACACCCTGTATTCAAGAGTGGGAATGACAGAGGATGGAGGAAGAACCTTTGAACAACTTCTTACCTATCAGGGTGTGCACCCTGACCATCATGCTTGGTACATCAACCCTCACGACCCCAACTTTATGGTGGATGGAAATGATGGGGGATTGAACATCACGAGAGATGGAGGCAAAACTTGGTATTTTGCAGAAAACATACCCGTAGGACAATGGTATCATATCAATGTAGACAATGAGCTCCCGTATAATATTTATGGAGGTCTTCAGGATAATGGAAGTTGGGTAGGACCTGCTTACGTTTGGAGAAGGGACGGTATCAGAAATACCTACTGGCAAGAAATCCAGTTTGGAGATGGCTTTGATGTGGTATCCGATCCTGAAGACTCAAGATATGGATATTCAATGTCTCAAGGAGGGAATATCACTCGTTTTGACAAGCTCACAGGACACAATAGGGTCATCAAACCTACACATCCTGACAAGGATGTTTTCCTTAGGTTCAATTGGAATGCTGCACTTGCGCAGTCCACACATGATGCCGGTACGATTTACTACGGTAGCCAGTTCCTACATAAGAGTACTGATAGGGGTGAGACTTGGGAGATCATTTCCCCTGACCTGACAACAAATGATCCAGAGAAACAAAAACAACAGGAAACAGGTGGGCTGACTTATGATATTACAGGGGCAGAAAATCACACTACAATAATTACGATTGCTCCAAGCCCAATTAATCCTGATGTCATCTGGGTAGGAACAGATGACGGCAATGTGCAGGTAACCATGGATGGTGGTAAAACCTGGAACAATACCTCATCTAAATTGACAGGCTTGCCAAAGGCCAGTTGGATTCCACAAATTCAAGCGTCCAAATATGACGCAGGTGAGGCCTGGATAATTGCCAATAATTACAGAAACAATGATTTTTCAGCTTATGCATACCGTACCAAAGATTATGGCAACAGCTACGAAAGGATTGTTGATGACTCCAAAGTTTGGGGCTATACCATTTCAATGGTTCAGGATCCAGAAGAAGCAAATCTCGTATTTCTAGGTACTGAATTTGGCCTTTATCTAAGCTTTGATGGCGCCAAAACATGGAACCAATGGAGGCATGGCTATCCTAATGCAGTATCCACTTATGACATGGTAATTCAGGAAAGAGAGGCTGACTTGGTCATAGGTACTTTTGGAAGATCCATTTATGTCCTCGACGATATCAGACCATTGAGGGCATTTGCCAAAAATCAAGGAAAAGCCCCATCTTCAATAATAACAGCAATTGAGCCATCTGATGCCTATCAAGCTGAAATCCATCAGCCACATGGCGAGAGATTCCCCGCTGACGGTAAGTATGCAGGAGAAAACAGAGCATTTGGTGGAAGGCTTCACTTTATTCTTAATGATCCCGGAAAGGAAAAGTATGATACTGTGACTGTAGCAATATTTGATTCATCAGGCGAGCAAATCAGAACACTAAAAACTATCCCAAAACATGGTGTAAACCGAATCATTTGGAACCTTGACCGTAAATCTTCTGTGGATATTCCAATGGGAAGAGGAGGAACAAGAGGAGGAAATCGATCTGGATTCAATGAGCCAAGTGGAGGGCCTGCACTGCCTGGTACCTATAAGGTAATGTTTAGTTATGGTGATGAAAGTTCAGAAACTTCCATTAATGTCAATACAGATCCTAGGATCGAAACAAGCTTAGCAGATTTACGCGCCAGAGAAACATTTGTCAAATCTGTGGAGCAATTAGGTGCAGAGGTAATGAAAGCTACAAGGCAACTTGAGGAAGCTAAGGAAACCGTTGATAAAATCCTTGCCTATACCAAGGACTTAGAGGGTGAAGAAATAAAAGCACTCAATGAAGCAGCTAAAGAAATCAAAAAGGACATTGACAAAACCAGGGAGGCCTTTTATGGCCCTACCATGGAAGGTCAGGGAATTATAAGAAATCTCTTCCCTACCACCATGAACAGGCTCTATGCACCAAGAAGCTATGCCGGCTCATCCTATTCGGCACCGGGAGCGACCGAAAAACGTCTCTTGGATCATGCTAAGGAAAGTGCTCAAGAAGCAATTGAAGTATGGAGTGGGTTTATTCAGGGAGAATGGAAGAGCTTTCAGGAAAAAGTCAAGTCGACTCCAATTGATATTTTCAAAGAAATTGAGAAAGTGGAAATCAATTAAAGTATAGGATTTCGATATTCACTCACTCATAGTTGACTTATTATCAAATAAGGAAAACTTTGATTGAAATATCCATTAATCAAAATCCCTGACTTGCTGGTCAGGGATTTTTTTATGCTCGTTTTGTATTGTTTATCGGTTAATACTTCTAAAACTTAAAACTTTTCCTCCACGCCCAGTCCAAAAAGTGCAAAGTCATATTTCACCGGATCAGCTTGGTCAAATTTTCTCAGCTCCGCAGTCAATTCCTGTGCAGTCCACCAGTCGGTTTGTTTACGGGTGATCAGTCCTAGTTTTCTACCCACTCTATCCACGTGCAGGTCACAGGGACATATCAGTTGATATGGTTTGATCTTATTCCAAATTCCAAAATCTACTCCATTTTTGTCCTTCCTTACCATCCACCTCAAAAACATATTGATACGTTTACAAGCTGCTTTTCTTTGGGGGGTTGCTACGTGCTTACGGGTTCGCTGCGGAGCATCTGACAACTGAAAAAAGAAATTATGGAAATTGGAAAGTAACGTTGCCATCACATCCTGACCATCGTGCCAACCTACAATAAATGCTTCTTCAAGACTTTTGTGATTCCTATAAAACCACGAAAAGAATGCTACAAAATATAAGGTATCAATATCATTGAAGGTCCTGTGCTTAAATGCCAATAATGGCTTTAGGTCAGTATCCTGATGGTGCATCATAAACTCATATGGAGCATTATCCATCATTTGGAAAAGCTCCAAACATTTATTGATGATAGTTTTCCTTTGGCCCCAAGCCAATGTAGCTGAAAAAAAAGCAGTAATCTCTATATCTTCTTTTTTGGAAAAGCGATGCGGGATTGAAATCGGATCCAGCTCTATAAAATCTGGTTGATTGTACTGCGCAACTTTGGCATCCAAAAATTCTTTTAAATTCATTAAAGCGCTACTTTAACTTCTCCTCCCTGTGTGCCGTCAAACCATTTGAACATCAAGTTGTTTTCTTCCCTCTCAGACAAATGCCAATCAAAACACTTAATATTAGTCAATGAATTCAAGCGGTCACTATCCGGATCATAAAGGCAAATATCAAAATCTGGCAGATCTTTTGAATCCAAAGCATTCCATTTTTCCAGTAATACACCTTCATCTATAAATCTCACTTTACCTCCGAAAATATAATCTTCCAAAACGGAAGGGACTCCATCTTTTCTTCTCAATTGGAAGCAGGTGGGTCCGAACATAATCTGCTTATGGACCTTGGCTTCAAGTAAGTTATTGGTGTTTGGAAGAATTTCCCAGCCACCTTGATACACTTTTTCTGATTCATCCGATTCAGGTCTGATCTTGGTAAGTATTTTAGACAATGCAGAAAACACGTAAGTCACACCAATAAATATTAAGCCAAAAGTAGCCAAGACAGGATATGATATTACAAACAGCGCATTCCAGATATGGCGAAAAATATGATGAAAGATGATGGAAATTTTATTCATAGGAAGCAAATACTTCTACAAAGGTAGGTGCTGGGAGTGGAATTAACAAAAGCAGGCCAAGTGTCTGCCCATGAAAAAGCCTGATCTAAAAGTATTTTGATCAGGCTTTTAAACGAATTTCATTGTACATCAATATGATATTTCTACCGGAAACCTAGAATTCACAGCTCTCAATTGATCATAAGCAGCTTTGGATAATTTGATAACCAAACGGTTGTTGTCTCCTGTGTCAGGAAGCTTCCCTACCACCCTGGCAAAAATAGTTTGATCATTTTCCTCGTTCCTTACTCTCATTATGGTACCAACTGGTGCATCTCTGTGAAGTACCAGGTATTTCTTATGGTTCCCTGTTCCTTCAATTACCTCCGCTAAACCTGTCTGCTTCACATTTTTGTATGCAGTACTTTCTTCCTCTTCCTTTTCATTACTGACTAACTCACCTTCTTTTTTCTCATTGTTGACTACAATGGGAACTGAAGAGGATACTACCGGTACTTTTGAAGATTCTGCAGGTTCTCTTCCCACTTTGAGCTTCTGACCAGCCGCAAGGTTATTTGATGAAAGTGCATTCCATGAAATGACATCATCAATTCGTGCTTCATATTTTTTGGCTATGGAAAACAAAGTTTCCCCTTGTTCTACCGTATGGGTAATCCAATCGCCTGGAAGTGCTTTAGAAGTATTTGGAGTCGCTTTTGATGCTGCGGGAGCAGGTTGGCTCGGCGATGCTGTTTGTGGAGCGGGAGTTTCCTTCTTCACTTCAGCTTTTATCTCTTCTTTTGGCTTTTCCATCGGAGGCGGACTTGTCTTGGCAGTTTCCTTGGATGTACTGCTTTGGGCAGGATTAGCGGCTGGCTGTGGGCTTGCTGCCACAGGCTCGGCAGGTTTTGTCTCTGCTGCTTTTTGATTTTTAATTACCAAAGCTTGACCTACACTCAGGTCATTTCCTTTAAGACTATTCCATTCCATAACCTCACTAACAGAGGCATTGTATCTTTTTGAAATGGCAAAAAGAGTTTCACCGGGTGCCACTTTATGTAAAGTGGAACCTTCAGGCAATGCCTCCTTTTCCACATAAGGGATTCTGACCCTCTGACCCATTTTCAATCCTTCCTGCAACTTGCTGTTGTTCTGGAGGAGATCGTTAACTGCTACTTCGTACCTTCTGGAAATCCCAAAAAGCGTCTCGCCTTGCCCGACCTCGTGGATGATAAAGGTCTTGTCACCGACCTTTTCAACACCTACTGAGTCCATGGGGACTATTTCCATGGCATTTACTTGGTAGATTGAAAGAAATGCAAAACTGAGAACCAATAATTTCTTCATAAACTTAAATGGGGTAATATTTACGCACAAATTTCAGATTAATTTTATCAATTGCAAGGAAATGAACAAGCAATAGGGAGATTGGTTTCCCTTATATGCGTATAACGGCAATCCCGAAATTAGGATATCCACGATTATTACTATATTTCAATTATCAAATCAAAATTCAATGAAGCAAGTTCTGTTAACCCTGATTTTTTCTTTTTTACTTTTACCTTTTTCACTTTTGGCTCAGGAGGCCGATAGTTTGGAATCTGGTATCAAAAAGGTCTATACTTTCAAAATAGATGACAATATTGATCCAAGAATGAATAGAAAAGTCAGGTTGGCTTTAGAGGATGCAAAAGATAAAAAAGCAGACTTGATCATTATTGAAATGGATACCTATGGTGGAGCGGTAAATGATGCTGATGACATCAGGACCATGATATTGGAGGAAAAAAAACCAATTCATGTTTGGATCAATAAAGACGCTGCTTCAGCTGGAGCCTTAATTTCCATTGCCTGTGATAGCATTTATATGGCTCCAGGAGCGAGTATTGGGGCAGCAACAGTAGTTATGGGTGGCGGAGGAGATGCTGCTCCTGACAAGTACCAATCTTACATGCGCTCCATGATGAGGAGTACCGCGGAAGCAAAAGGAAGAGATCCTAAAATTGCTGAGGCCATGGTAGATGAAAAGCTGGAAGTTGAAGGGGTAAGTGAAAAAGGCACAGTCATCACATTTTCAGTTTCTGAGGCGATCGCAAATGGATTTTCTGAAGGACAGGCGAATTCTTTAGAAGAAGTAATTGCCAAGCAGGGAATAGAAGATTTTGAACTCATTGAATACAAAACCTCAAGTGCAGAAAATATAATTGCCTTTTTCTTGAATCCGGCTGTTAGCGGGTTTTTGATACTGATTATTTTTGCCGGAATATACTTTGAAATTCAGACACCTGGGGTAGGCTTTCCTTTAGCAGCATCCATTATTGCCATAGTGTTATATTTTATACCTTATTACCTGATTGGCTTGGCTCAAAACTGGGAGATTGCAGTCTTTATTTTGGGCTGTATATTACTTTTGGTAGAGGTATTTGTACTCCCGGGTTTTGGGGTTTTTGGGATTTTGGGAATAATCGGCATACTTACAGGACTGACCTTGGGTATGGTACCCAATGATGCTTTTGATTTCACTTTTGTGCCTTCAGGAGATCTTTTTGCAGCACTCCTTACAGTCATTCTTGCTGCTGTGACAGCCATTGGACTCATATTCTTTTTTGCACCAAAAGTAAATCAATGGAGTGCATTTAGTTCTATAGCCTTGGCTTCTACCCAGAGGAGGGACGAAGGGTACACCTCTACTTCTTATGGTGATGACCTAATGGGCAAAGAAGGAATTGCACATACTAGATTGATGCCTAGTGGAAAGATAGAAATTGAAGGTGAGGTCTATGATGCTTATTCCAGAGGCGAATTCATAGATAAAGGTGAAAAAGTAAAGATCATCAGTACTGAGGGGACGTCTTTAAAGGTGAAAAAGGGATAAATAATGAGCCAATACTAATCAGCTGCTTATACTATTTGGCGGTATTTTGTCGCTTTAGTATCAATTGCGAAAACTAGAAATTTAGACCAGTTAAAACCGGTTATAAACTGGATAAAAGTTTCATTTTGGAAAGACGTGGAATCTTTATGAAAAGATAAATTTTTATAACCTACTCAACACAAAATCCCTTCCATTTTCAAAAAATATCCTATCGGCAGCGCTTCTTATAGACATACCCTGAGGAAGATCTATTTTGTTTTCTTTTAATATGCCTGGAAAATCCTTAATAAACTTTTCCCTGAGCAGGTGAATTTCAGTAGCATCTTTGGCAGAATAAATACTTTCAATCATTCCGTCATAATCGGAACCAATGCACAATACCTGACTGAGCATTTTTTCAACACCATTTCTGCTGTCCCATTGTCTTCCAAGAACCATACAGTGAAGGATATGAAAGGCAAAATGCAGAAAATGAATTTCCCTGACATTGTTGATATTCTTATTGACCAGTTTGTCCAATGCATCTGCATCGACACAATTCCTCCAAGCAAAACCGAAAGGTCTTTCGCTACGAAACCCTCTATCTTTAAACTCTTCCAAGGAGACGAAATCCGTGTCTGTCACCCAATTGATCCCTGACCAAATCCCTGCAGAACCGGTAAGGACATTATTTGTAATATGACCTGTACCTGTCTTGAATACTCCAGAATAGCCCAATACCCTTTGATCTAGAGAAATCCCAAGCAGACCATTAGAGTCAAAGATCTCCTTCACATCCTCATTGAATAAATTGATGGTACTGGCATTGAATCCAATTTGGTCATAAACTTTACCTTTTTTGTACTTAATGGGCTTCCCAAGCCTCATCCTCTGATGCCCCCCTATTTTCCGGGTTTCCAAAATATAATCTGTAAATTTCTCATCTGACTGATCAAACCAAATACCCGTCAGCCCTCCGTGTGAGCATATTATCGGAGAAGTGATACCCTCTTTTCTACGGAATTGATATAGCTCCTTCCGAGCCACCACGCTCATATGTTTGGTATCGGTCAGGATACCTCGCTCATCCAAAGCTTTTATGATTTTTTCACCTTCAGAAGTCAGTCCACAACCGGTTGGTCGAAGTTCCACTTCCCTAAAACCATTTGCGCGCATCCCATCCATGGCATATGCTTGGTTGCAAAAAATCTGATTGCTGTTATCAATATGTGTGATGTTAATGGAAATTATTTTGATGGGATTTTCTTTTAATAGCTGGTCTAGATTTTCAATGGTTTTTTCTGAATCATTTGCCAATTGACCATCCTTGAGGTCCGAAGCAAGACAATGCAGCCCCTCAACGGTGAAAACCAAATTCAATGTATCTTTTCCGTTCTGTTCATAGTCAGACTTTTTTTTGAGCAAACGATATTGCCTACCAAGGGGGTCTTTCATTTCCAACAACTTCAGATCATTTTTCACCACATTGATAGGATTGGGTTCTTTGATCAATTCCAAATACCTTTTATAATTGAGTATTCTTCCAAATCCAGCCCCTTGCTTACTTTCTAATAAATTCATAAAAACAGTCTTTTGCTGAATAGCCTTCAAGAGTCCTTTATCGGGATAAAAAAGTGCAGCCATAATAATATTATAATTGGCATTGAGCAATTGGTCAGGAGAAGACTGAGACACAAATGTTTTTTCAAACATGCCTCTCCCCAGGCATTTTTGCAAAAAACTCAACCCTTCGGAAATGTCAGCAAAGGTGATTGTTCGCCAAGGGTTGATAGGATCACTTTCCAAAGAAAACTGACTCTTCATAGTTATATGCAGGTGGGAATCGAAATACTTTTCCATAAAACACAAAATTTAAAGAGGAACAATGATTTGATGATCAATTACTTAGCCCAATCTAATTTAGTAAAAATAAGGTTTGGAGGAATGATTCAATGTGTAAAGTTTTGTTTTGAGTGAGTAAAACCTTGACCCAACTGATCAGCAATAAACAGTTGCACCGAAAATAATTACTTCCATAAAAAACAATCATTGCCTACATTCGTCGCATGAATTCTGGCGAGAGCATATTCGATACATTAGGGGAAGCAAAAATTAAAACACTTGTGACTGAATTTTATAATCAGGTAAAACAAACTCCAGACTTGAGAAAGCTATATCCCGAAAAAGATCTTTCAGGTGCAGAAGAAAGGCTATTCCTTTTTTTGCTTCATGTCTTTGGAGGACCACATACTTACCTGGAAAAAAGAGGACATCCTATGCTGAGAAGAAGGCACTTTCAATGGTCCATTGATGGGCAAATGCGTAACTTATGGCTCAATTGTATGTTCAAAGCGATGGACAGCATTGACATTGACCCTAATGTAAGAGAAGCAATGATGTCCTATTTTATCAAAGTAGCCAATCATATGATAAACAAAGAATGATAATACTGCGCAGGCTATATACCATTTACGCAGGACTGATGTTTTTGCTTACTTTCATCCTTCTCTTCCCAGTATTTGTCATTTGCATCTGGATCCCACATTGGGAAGCTTATGGAAGAAAAGTCAACCAATTTTGGGCAAAAGCTTATTTCACCTTGATTTTTCTTCCCATCAAAATTGAAGGAAAAGAACATATCAAAAAAGGACAGCCATATGTGTACGCTGCCAATCACTTCTCCTATATAGACATTGCCATGAGCGGTTTTCTGCCAGGAGATGTCGTTTATATTGGAAAAAGCTCTATCCGAAAGATCCCACTTTTTGGATACTATTTCAGCAAGTTACACATCGCAGTCAACCGTTCGAGTTTGAAAAGCCGGGGAGAGGTTCTTATAAGGGCGAAAAAATACATCAGCAAAGGAAGCAGCATTGTGATATATCCTGAAGGGGGTATTACAACAACTTCTGCTCCTATCATGAGCAAATTCAAAGATGGGGCATTTACCTTGGCTATAGAGAAACAAATCCCCTTGATTCCTGTCACCTTATCATATAATCATTTAATTTTGCCTGATGACGGGAAATTACTCTTGAACTTCAAAAAAGGAAAAATCGTAATTCACCATCCTATAAATACGCAGGGAATGACTTCAAAGCAGCTTGCTGAACTGAAGCAAAAATGCCATGACACCATACAAGAGCAACTCTTAAAGGATAATACAATAATCCCCTAAAGAAGACGTAAGAGATATGGAATTGATCATAATAAATCTTTCTTTGCAAATAATCAGATAGCTCCGAAAGTAATCGGGTAAGTATGCTACCCCTAGATTAAAAAAATAAAAATAAGATGAAAATAGATTTAGATACTGTTAAAAAAATGGCTCATTTATCCAGATTGGAATTTGATGAAGCTGGAGCAGAAAAAATAAAGAATGACATGACCCAAATTCTAGATTGGGTAGAGCAACTAAATGAAGTAGATACGGAAGATATTGAACCGTTAACCACTATGTCCTCAGAAGTAAATGTGTTGCGTGAAGATGAAGTAGGAGAACACCTTACTCGTGAGCAGGCACTTTCCAATGCACCACAAAAAGACTCGGACTACATCAGGGTTCCTAAAGTTCTTGAATAACCGTAAAAAACAACCATTCCTATAAATGGATAAAATCTTATTTAGAGGCCTCCCTATTGCGTTTGCGACTTTAGGAGGCCTTTTCTCCTTATTTGCCTTTTTCTTTTGGGATCAAGGTGCTTTACCGATAGTTCCGGGGATTTTTACGGAAGCCACTGAAGTACCCCTTGATTTGATTCAATTAGGTTACGAGCTTATACCTTTACAATTGGACAACTTTTTGGTGTTCCAAAACTTTGAATCTTTACCTCCTTCTGCTTTTCCCAGCATCAGTATTTTATATGGTGCTCTGGTTTGGATATTATTCAATTTGACTCTGGCAATTGTATCCGATCTGCAAAAAATGTATTTCATAGGTGCATCTGGTTTGTTGATTTTCATCTTGACATTCAGTGGTATCAACGGGTTGAATATCGGCGGAATTTCTAGTAATTATGCTTTGATTGCCTTAATTGTAGGAACAATTGTTCCTGTTGTCATAATTTCCTTTTTTGCTGCGCATTGGTCTTTGGCGTTCCGTTTTGGATTAATTTTCCTCTGCAGTTCTTCAACATTATTTTTGTTGATCACGTTTTCTGACATTGCCCAACCTGCACTTTGGTTGAGCGAAAACTCCAATATACCTGCTGCCATTATCGCTGCATTGTTTCTATTACATATAGGCAATGCCTTCATCACTGGTATCTCAGTTTTTTTGATCAAACTGAACAAAGGCACTTCCCTGAAAATCACATGGCATATACTTATTGTTTTCGTTCTTTATTTTTTGCTAGTACTCTTTACCCTACTGGATATCATGGGAGAGGTCAACCTCCCCTTCCCTACTTTACCGCCAATTCTGCTGATGTTTATATCAGGTATCATGGGTTATTTTGTGCTTAAGCTAAAGCTCAGTCAAACAGATACTGGTTTTGGGCACCCTGACCTGGCACTAAGCCTTTACCTGGTTTCTTTTGCAATTACTTTATTGACCTGGGGGAAAGCCGGTTTTTCAGAAAACCAGCCTCTTTATGAATTCTTCAACCACTTCTTTCTTTACGGTCAAATAGCGTTGACCCTACTGTTTTTCATCTATCTGATGTCTAATTTTTCACAGGTACTCAACTCAGGAACAGATGTAGAGAAAATACTCTTTAAGCCACAGTTTTTTGCTTATTTTCATATGAAAATAGGATCCATCATGGCATTGGTGATTTTGGTGGTTTTTGCTGATGCTGTCATTGCCATACAGCTTTCTTCGGCAAGTACCAATATCAATGCAGAATACTATTACCAAACAGGTAAACCCTTAGAAGCTGCCATTTTGTATGAAAACAGCTGGGAACAATTTAGAAGAAATAAAAAAGCAAAGAATGCCGCAGCCCATTTGAGGTTCCAGTTGAGGGAGCCAAATTTGGCCATGGAAAACCTTTATGAGGCTTTCGATGCAGCGCCGACCATTCCAAACACCCTGTTGCTCAGTTCAAGGCTACATCAGATGGACAGGGTATTTGATGCGGTATTCTACCTTGAAAAAGCACTGGAAATCTATCCGGAAAACCCTTATCTAATAAACAATCTTGCACTTCTTTATTCTAAATTAAACAGGCCTCTTGATGCTATCGCTTCAATGCAGTCCATCTCCGACAATCATCCTGTTGCTGAGGCCAATGCCCTTGGACTGGAGGTCAAACATGGCCTTTTCTATGAAGAAATTGAAGCCAGCTCAACAGAAGAAATCTACCGGCTAAATTATCTGGTGTATGCCAATAAAAGAGGAGATTATGCTCCCTTTCACTTGGACATTGCTGATCTTCCTGAGAATTTCCACCTCAAAACCTCCACCCTCAGAAATCAGTGGAGTAATCAGGTAAAAAGCCCTATTGAGCAGGATTTGGTTTTATTGGACAGTCTCATCGCTAGGCAACAAATGAGTTTTGAGGAAAGAAATTTTAAAGAGTCACGTCTTTTAAGGACTTTTCAAGAAGGTATGGTAAATGAAAGTCTTAAAAATCTGAATGGGATGGCAATGGCTTATCCCAATTCAGCTGGATACTATCATGCCCTAGCAGCACAGATTTTGGCTGGGCAATGGGACTTAGAAAAGTCCGCTATAGATATATTGGTGGCGGTTGAAAAAGGATTCGAAAATTTACAGCCATATCATCTTGCTATCCTATATTATGGTGGAAAGCCTGTAGAAGCTGTAGGTTTTCAGAACAATTTTGAAATTGCCTTCCCGGAATGGATGCGTTGGGATGAAAATGGAAAGCTGGGAAATAACGAACAAACCGAGTTTTTTGAGATGATCGCCAAGTTTCATGTTTCGCTTCCTGAAACCATCATAGACGACTTTGGGAAGATTGAAAATCCAACCCTCAAAGCACAATATGCCCGTGCTATAATGACGCACAAGCTACATTGGCTAGAAAAATCTGCTTTTGAAAAAATACTTCCTACGCTTGCAGATGCTCTCTCGGGGGTTTTCGATACTTCAGATTTACAAAGCTGGTACAACTTTATTCATAAAAATGGAAGCCTATCTTCCAAAGTTGCTGAGATCATTATGCCTCAAGCGGGACTCACGAGGAATGCATATATGGCTCCGTTGGTTTGGAAAAAATTTCAGGAAACTGATGAAGATATGCTTCGCTATGAGATTCTTCAAGAAGCCATCCAATTCAACAAAGACCCGAAAATCTGGTTGCATTTTGTAAAACAAAGCAGGAAAATGGGATTGGACAATTACGCCAGTAACGCTTTGCAAACCATGCAAGGATGGCTCAATACCGATCAAATAGAAAAACTTCAGATGGAGAACCTATAATACCTTCCGTCGTAAATACTTTAATTCCTTTTAGCTTTAATTACTTTTACCTTAACTTGTTCTCAAATTCTCGAGCATGAAAAAAATCATAGAAACCACAGACATTCAAAAGACTTATGTGATGGGCAGTGAAAAAGTGAGGGCACTTAAATCTGTTTCCATTGATATCAATAAAGGTGAATATGTAGCCTTTATGGGTCCATCGGGTTCCGGAAAATCCACTTTGATGAACATTATTGGTTGTTTGGATACGCCAACTGCAGGAACGTATATCCTCAATAATAAGGATGTCAGTGATATGTCGGAGAATGAACTCGCAGAAATACGAAACAAGGAAATTGGCTTTGTTTTTCAGACTTTTAACCTTTTGCCAAGAGCAAGCTGCCTTGAAAATGTGGCACTTCCGCTGATATACGCCGGGTATGGAAAAAGCGAGCGGGAAGAAATGGCTTTTAAATCATTGGACAGTGTAGGACTTGGAGACCGAGTCCATCATAAACCCAATGAATTGTCAGGGGGGCAGCGCCAACGTGTGGCTATTGCAAGAGCATTGGTGAATAATCCCAGTATTATATTGGCTGATGAACCTACAGGAAACTTAGACACCAAGACATCATATGATATCATGGAGCTTTTCCATGAACTACATCAAAAAGGCAACACCATCATTATGGTAACCCATGAAGACGATATTGCTCATTATGCGCATAGAATCGTAAGGCTGAGAGACGGGCTTGTAGAAACAGACACTATCAATCCAAATCCTACGAGAGGCAAAATGATTGCTGTAACTGAATAGGCACTCATTACGGTTTTTGCAAATAGATTGCTATTTTTGCGCCTGAATTACTTCTTAAATTTCCTTTCCGGGAAAATAAACTATGAAAATTTACACTAAAACAGGCGATACGGGTAAAACCTCTCTTTTAGGAGGTAAAAGGGTTTCGAAGGCTGATCTAAGGATAGATGCTTACGGCACTGTGGATGAACTCAATAGCTTTATAGGCTTACTTCGAGATCAGGAAATCAATCAAAAAAGGGAAGTTCTATTAAAAGAAGTTCAGGATCGCCTTTTCACCATTGGTGCTACCTTGGCAACAGAACCAGGCAAGAAAAATATAAAACGTCCCGACATCCATGAGGAAGATCTGGAGCTGTTGGAGAAAGAAATTGATTTGATGGAGTCCAAATTACCCCAGTTGAGACATTTTATTTTACCTGGAGGACACCCTGTAGTTTCTTACTGTCACATAGCCAGAACAGTCTGCAGAAGGACAGAACGATGCGTGATTGATTTGATGGAATTTGAAGAAGTAGATGAAATCATTGTAAAATATTTAAACAGACTTTCAGACTATCTTTTTGTGTTGGGAAGGCTTATTGGCCAAGAGCTTGGAGTAGAAGAAGTCACATGGAAGCCAAGAATTTAAACTTTATGAAAACAACATTGCAGATAGATATCAAAAAAGTAGAAAAGTCAAGGCTGTCTGAGACTGATTTTGACAATCTTGTATTTGGTCAAAGCATAAGTGACCACATGTTTGTAGCTGATTATGTCAATGGAGAGTGGACCGATTTGAGAATTGAGCCATATGCACCATTGCAACTCAATCCAGCCAACGCTACTTTACATTACGGTCAGTCCATTTTTGAAGGAATGAAAGCCTACAAAAATGTAGAAGGAGAAATATTGCTTTTCAGGCCTGATGCCAATCAAAAGAGGTTGAATGAATCTGCAGAGAGAATGTGTATCCCAGAAGTTCCTGAAGAAATATTTATGGAGGGGTTATTTCAGCTTCTTGACTTAGATAGAGATTGGGTCCCATCTAAGGCGGGTGCCTCTCTGTATATACGACCCTTCGTGTTTGCCACAGATGACTACTTGGGCGTGAGGCCCTCACAGAAATATAAGTTTATGATTTTCACCTGCCCGGTTGGAAATTATTACTCCAAGCCAGTGAGTGTGAAAGTAGAAACCAAATACACACGAGCAATTGAAGGAGGAACTGGTTTTGCAAAAGCAGCTGGAAATTACGCGGGGTCACTTTACCCTGCGTTATTGGCCCAAAAAGAAGGATTTGACCAATTACTCTGGACAGATGGAAAAAAACATGAACATATAGAGGAAAGTGGAACCATGAACGTCATGTTTGTGATTGACAATACTCTGATAACTGCACCCGTAAATACAGGAACCATCCTTAAAGGTATTACCCGAGACTCTGTCCTTACATTAGCCAAAGAAAGTGGAAAAAATGTTGAGGAGCGTTTCCTGAAAGTCGACGAATTGGAAAATGCGCTTAAGGAAGGTAGACTTCAGGAGGCCTTTGGGACAGGTACCGCCGCTACTATTGCACATATTGCCAAAATCAATGTAAATGGAAAAGATTATATTCTTCCGGAAAAATCCGATACTGCTTTTTCATACCAAGTGCTGAGAAAATTGGACGCGATCAAGTATGGCCTTGAGTCCGACACATATGGCTGGATTCAGAAGGTATGAGTGTAAAATCATATTCACGAAATCGATGATATAACGAACCTTAAAAAGGTAAGAAAACGGATACATTAAAAAAATATAACATATAAAACAGAAAGGCCGTTCTCCAAAGGACGGCCTTTTAAATTACCGCACTCCTACAAGCTTTCATACCATCTTGTCTTCTTTATGAAATCACTTCAATTCAAAATTTTTACCCTTTTTTTCTGTGTATTCACCTTGGTCAATTTTCAATCCGAGGTTAGTGCACAGGAAGTTTCAGAAAAATTTATTTTACTGAAGAGGGGAATAAAGCAGAAAAACCAGATCAAATACCGTGTGGGGGATCTTTTTATTTATAAAATAAGCGATTTTGACTTTTTCTTAGAAGACGTAATTGTAGATATACAGAAGGACATTATTGTATTGAAAGAAAACATCCTCAAACCTGAAGATATCCTTGAAGTCAATATCCTTGAAAAAGATGAGCGCAATCAAACGCTTCGCAACATTTCTCAACTGGGAATGGGAGGTGGCATCGTATTCTTGACCGGTTTTACTTTATCAAGTTTGATACAAGAAGGGAATTTCAGCCAATTAGGAAGCTCTTGGCCATTACCGGCAGCACTTTTTGGCGCAGGACTGGCCATGTCCTTTGTCAGGTACAAAACATTTAGACATAAAGGAAGAAATAAAATCCAACTTATTATTCTTTATGAGGAATGAAAAGGAATAGGTTAAGACCAATATTTTACCGAATTTCGCAACTCAAAAAAACAAAATAAATTATGACATCAGACCAGTTGAAAGACTTGAAAGCCCGCGTTTCGGCTTTGAGGAGGTATCTTTGACTACGATAAGAAGAAAGCTGAAATAGAAGATTTAGAGGCTGTATCAGCTCAGCCCGATTTTTGGAACAACCCTGACGAAGCGGAAAAATCTATGAAGCAAATCCAGATGAGAAAAGGCTGGACAAGTGCTTATGAATCCGTTGAAACTCAAATTCAAGACTTAGAAGTCTTGTATGATTTCTATAACATGGATGAGGTTTCAGAAGAAGAAATCAAATCCGAATACAAAAAAACCCTAGAAGCAGTAGAAGACCTGGAGTTGAAAAAAATGCTTGGCGAAGAAGAGGATCAACTCAATGCCATGCTTGAAATCAATCCCGGTGCAGGTGGAACAGAAAGTAATGACTGGGCATCCATCTTGATGAGAATGTATATCATGTGGGGAGAGAAAAACGGTTATAAAGTCCGTGAAGTTGACTTACAGGAAGGCGAAGTTGCCGGAATTAAATCCGTGACATTGGAATTTGAAGGTCCATTAGCTTACGGGTTCCTAAAATCAGAATCCGGTGTACACAGGCTTGTAAGAATTTCGCCATTCGACAGTAATGGGAGAAGACATACTTCTTTTGCTTCTGTATATGCATATCCTGTAGTGGATGATTCTATTGAAATTGAAATCAATCCATCAGATGTGGAGCTGCACACTTCCAGGTCTGGAGGTGCGGGAGGACAAAATGTAAACAAGGTTGAAACCAAGGTACAGTTGACCCATAAACCAACAGGCATCGTAGTTGTCTGTCAGATAGAAAGATCTCAGCTTGCCAACAGGGAAAAAGCAATGCAGATGTTGAAATCTAGGCTTTATCAACTTGAAATGGAAAAGAGGAATGCTGAAAGGGCAAAGATCGAATCCGGAAAAATGAAGATTGACTTTGGTTCCCAGATCAGAAACTACGTACTACATCCATACAAATTGGTAAAGGATGCCAGAACAGGTCATGAAACCTCTGATGCTCAAAGTGTCTTAGATGGCGGATTAGGTGAATTCATCAAAGCTTACCTTCTAGCTCAAAGCGAAAAAGAAGCAAGTAAAGACTAATGACTATAAGATTTCCAGAACTTTGGCTCTGGGAATCTTTTTTTATACAGCAGTTATGTAAAGAACTGATTTATATGCCCCGATCAAAAGCTTCATGAAACTGCTCCCTCCTTTTTTCAATTTGAACTTCTTTGTACTCTGTCTGAGTTCCTTTTTGTTCTTTGCGAGCTTCAATATGATTATCCCTGAATTGCCTGCTTACCTGACATCCTTGGGTGGTGAGGATTATAAAGGTTTAATTATTGCACTTTTCACATTGACAGCTGGGCTTTCCAGGCCTTTCAGTGGTAAATTAGCAGATAAAATTGGCAGAATCCCTGTTATGGTAGTTGGCGCGGCTATTTGCTTTGTGGTAAGCTTGTTGTACCCCATAATCACCTCTGTAGCCGGATTTCTCTTCTTGAGATTCGTTCACGGATTTTCCACAGGCTTCACTCCTACCGGTACTTCTGCTTATGTCGCGGATATAGTTCCTTTCAACCGTCGCGGAGAAGCTATGGGTATCCAGTCTCTATTTGGTTCATTAGGAATGGCAGCTGGTCCTGCACTAGGTGGGTATATTGCCAGTATATGGGGAATTCAACCTTTATTTTATACTTCAGCAGGTTTCTCAATTCTTTCCATATTGGTCATCATCAGGCTGAAAGAAACCGTAACTGATAAAGAAAAAATGAACATCCGTCTTTTCAAATTGAATAGACATGAAATTATAGAAAAAAGAGTATTGGTGCCCTCCTTGGTACTTTTGTTAACGGTGTTTTCATTTGGAACAGTACTGACAATTATACCGGATTATTCAGAATACTTGGGTATTAAAAACAAAGGACTTTTCTTTGCTGTATTCACACTTTCATCACTTGGCATCAGGATAATCGCCGGAAAAACCTCAGATAGATACGGGAGAATTCCAGTAATGAAAGCTGCAACGCTCTCTATGGCCATAGCAATGTTTGTCATCGCTTTTGCGCAGACCAAGGGGATGTTACTTTTCGGAGGAGTAATTTTCGGTGCTTCTGTTGGGATGAACTCTCCTACAATTTCTGCATGGACGATAGATTTATCATTGGATGCTTTTAGAGGTAGGGCTTTGGCTACCATGTATATTGCCTTGGAAGCTGGAATAGGTATTGGGGCCCTCGTATCGGGCTATGTCTTTGCCAATAAATCCGAAAATTTCCCAATGGTATTCAGCATAGCAGCAGTTTCTTCAATTTTTGCATTTTTTTATCTTTTCACCCTACCCAAACAACAAAAATATCTTGTTCCAGAAGACAAGAATTAATGAAGAATTCACATGTAAAAGGTAAATGGTTTACCAAAAATCCTTTTCTTTCAGAAAAGAAAATACCTGGATACATTTCAAAAAAGCCATATTTATATAAAAGGTATTACCGAAACTAACCCAAAAATTTGGGTTTGAATAACTGATTACTTGAATGTAAAATGTTTTCTTCGAACAGTTACCCAAAATGCAACGTAATTTATAGGAAAAATATAATATCTGCATCTATAAAATAAATATGAAAAGTGTTGAAATCTTTTTAGCCATTTTTATCATACCCCTTTTTGGAATTTGCCAAGATTTTGAAACCAGGTTTACTACTGATATAGATCGGTCTGGAGAAAATTACAGCGTATATGAGGTTGGCCAAAAAATCGTAGGAATTCGAAGTACAAGGAAAAAGATTATCAGCAACAATAGAGAGGGTGAATTTTTCATCTTAAATGAAGAACTTCAGCCTGAAACCCAAATCACTTTTCCCATGCCGGACCATCAGGAATTTCAATGGGCAGATATTTCCGGGCCAGAACTTGTCTTGTTAAGTCATTATTCTTTAAAGGTCATCCAATCTACCATAGATGAGCTGACTATAATATCCATCAATTCAGAGTCAGGACAATTAAGTGTAATACCTTTTAGAAGCTCAGAACTGTCTGAAGTTACCGATTTTCATTCTTTCGGAATGAATAGCCTAGTGCTTGGGCGCAATGCAGCTGGATTGATGCTACAATCTGTAGACCACCTTCAACCGGAAAACATTAATCGAAAATTACTATTTGACAATTCTTTCGAGGTGCTATCAGCCAATAAGCAGAATGATGCAAAAAGTCTTATTGTATTGGCACGAAAGAAAGATGCACAGCAAAATGACTTGTTACATATGGTTACGGTATCACCAAAAGGTGAAATCATTGAAAAAGGTACCTTTGACCTACTTGAGGATAAACGAACCAATTACAGAACCCTATTAGCTACTGATTTTAAAGGAGATAAGGTTTACTCAGGTGTTTTTGGACCCCGTAACAATTACCATAGTTCTGGTCTGATTAATATATTTATCAATGAGTTTGAAGAATTCTCACTTTGGAGAAGCTATTTGAATGATTTGCCTGGATTTTTTGATGAACATGACAGTACCATTCCCTTTGGTAAGAAAAAGAGGATGGACAGAAGGATAAAAACAGGAAGAATTCCATATTTGAAGGAGACCCTGGAACTTTGGGGTCTGGAAACTTCAGAGAACGGTGTTTGGCATCATTTCGAGCAGTTTGGCTCTCAACTCAAAAGCGAATCCGATTATCAAAGAAGTTTTATTGAAAGTTTTACGAAAAAGAATAAATATTTTCCTGGCAATAGATTCTCGAGAGAATTGCCCCTAGTTCCGGGTGCATATAAAGATAGGACAAGGCCATACCGACTCAGTTGCGAGTATATAGCCTATGCTGCCCATTTAATACATTTAAACGAGATGTAGGAGATCATTCATTACCACCGAATTCCTTTATCAGCCACGATGCAATTTTTACCTACCGCTTCAGGAGCACTTTCTCAAGATCAGGATAAAGTCATTTATGCCTATTTTGACGGAAAAGATATTCTTTGTTCTTATTTTGAAAATGAAAAAACAAAATACCTAAATAAAAAAATTCCTTTTGATCATGATCAGAAAACTGTTGAGTTGAGCAGTATAAAAGTTCATTTCGATCAAAATGGGAAATTATTAGTATCTGGAAAGGGAAGGTTGAAAGATGAAGAAGGAACAAGAAAAACTGCATTTTTTATTGAGCGGTATAGCTTTTAGTTTTTTATATGAATGGCGGTGCCATCACGTATTGAAATAATCATAAAACAAAACCTACTAATTAAATAAGAAAAAAAAATTGCGAAAATTATTATTTCCCTAAAGTCCAACTGAAACTTTACTGAAAATCAACATTTTAATTTCCAATCTTTCAGATTATTTTAGTCATCTACATTTTGTAAAGCCATGTTGAGTTGGAAAGAATATTTGGTCAAAATCTACTTTTTATTTATACTAAGTAGTATTACTTTTTTGTTACTTGATCAACAGGGTCTCTTCTTTGCATCTAAGTTTTTTATACTTCCCACTTTGATGGTATTGATTTTTAAATGTTTTCAGCGGTCAAATCATAAATTGATTCCAATTTTACTTGTAGCTACGTTTTTCTCTTTTTTAGGAGATGTTCTAATAATAATTGAAGACGAAAATTTCTTTAAGATGATTAGCCTCAGTAGTTTTCTGGTAGCGCAGGTTGGGTATGCTTATATGTTTATGACATCTCATAAATACAATAAAAAAGAAGTCTCTAGTGACAAAATTAAAAGATGGCCGGAAATTGCCGCTATTTTAATAATCGGAGCATTGGTATGGATTGTCACGCCAGAAATGGAAGAATTTTTCCTCTTAGGCATCATATATGGTATAATTGCATGCTTCAGTATGGTTTTAGCGCTGGATAGGAGGTTTTATGTCTCTCGAAAAAGCTATTTTACAGTTCTTTATGGACTTATACTTTTTTATCTCAGTGATATCTTAGCAGGATTAGACCTGGAATTGACCAATCAATTTATTCACATATTAATTATCCTTTCATTTGCCTTCGGCCACTATTTGATTGTGAGTGGTATTTTTCTACAAGTGAGGGAGGATACTTCAAAAAAAGAGGCATCCGATTTGGATGCCTTTATCAAATGAATTTAATTTTTCAAGTAAAATTGATTTCTTGGAATTGGCATGATTTCACTTTGCCGACCATTGAAGTATATCACTTTCTCTCCATCGTAGAAAGCACCTTCTTCAAGCATTACTCTTACGTCTTTGTTCCATTCTTCCACAAAAACTACAGCATTTAATTCTATGGCATATGCGGTATTGGGGTACAAAGGGTAATCCCCGGCCCCAGGCGTATCACCCTGATTATCCCACATACCTATAGTTGGTCCAGAAGCGTGGCCATGAGTGCCAAGAGGATGTGAGTAAATACTTCCTTTTATTCCTTCTTGATCCATGATTTTTCTCGTCTCTCTAAGAATTTCGTTACCTGTACGTCCTGTTTTAAACTGAGAGGTAAGTATATCCTGCAACCTGTTTCCAACTTTAAAAGCATCTACCAAATATTTGGGAACTTCATTTTCTCCAGGTTTAAGTACATAAGCCAACTGTTGGGTATCTGTATTGAGGCGGAGGTAGGTAATGCCAAAATCAATATGTAACAAATCCCCCGGCATGATCACTTCGCTATCTGCATTCACTGCGAATGACCTAAGATGCTCCTTAGAACTCTCATCTGCTCTTTGGATATCCACCGTAGGATGAAACCAAGTATCCAATTTCAGTTCCTTTATCCTTTCTCTGTACCACCACTGCACGTCTGCTGTAGTAGTGACACCTGGAGTGATCACTGATTCGGAAAGCCCTTCTTGTATGATGCTGTTTGCTAAAGATTGAATATGTCGGTAGGTCGCCATTTCCGAAGGTGTTCTAGTCTCCAGCCACCCCACTGATAATTTCTCCGCAGATGTGATTTTATCATGAAAATCATCAGGTAGCACTTTCATCAAGTTGTTGTATTCTGTTAAGTTCAAGCCATCAGCATGTCCATAATTATCAGAAATATTCAAGCCTATTTTTGACGGATTTTTCTCCACAATCAGGTCTTTCAGTGCTTTCCATTGGTCAGGTTGAGCTTCAGGGTCCCATGCTTTTTTAAAAGCTTCTCCAACATCATATCGGGCTACTGCATAAGTTTCCACCTTGTTGGAACCAGGAGCTTTATAAATAACCAACATGGTTCTCCTTCTTGCAGCATGCCAAGTTCCCGGCAAGAAAGTCCGAATCACAGGATCCTCGTTGTATTCCCTCGAGATCAATACCCACATATCCAGTTCTGCCCTATCCATCAACTCGGGAAGTAGGGTTTCAATCCTTTCGTTCAGCCACTGGTCCACGACTGTCGCCTGTTGTCTCTGGGTCAATACATTGTGTTTTTGAGCAAAAGCCAGTTCTGCTAAACAGAAGAGACATAAGGTAATCAATGTTATTTTTTTCATTTACAGTTTAGTTTATTATTCAATAATACATCTTTCGTTTTCAAGAAGTCTTGACATTTCCTCCTTATCCCAACCTTTCTTCATGGTTTCCATTTTTTCAGTATGGTCTTTTTTGAGTTTTTTTCTAAAAATAGCCTGTACAAACCTTCTTACATCTGTTTTGCTTTCCAGTATTAGCTTAGGAACTTGAGTGGGTTTATCGTCATCACCTTTAGCTACCATAGTGAAATAGCATGTATTGGTATGTTTAACACTCCCTGACTTGACATCCTCAGCTATGACTTTTATTCCAATCACCATAGAGCTATTCCCGACGTGATTAACCGAAGCTTTGAGAGAAACTAAATCCCCTACCGCAACGGGCTGTAAAAAATCCACTGTATCCACGGAAACGGTGACGCAATAGGCACCACTATGCTTGCTTGCAGCAGCAAAAGCTACTTTATCCATTAAAGACAGAAGTATCCCTCCATGTATTTTGCCCCCAAAATTAGCATAAGATGGGATCATCAGCTCAGTGATGGTGGTTCGGGAAAATCCCACAGGTTTGGCTTTCTCTTTTTCCATAAATTCTTCGGAAAATAGGAAAGATTGGCAGAATTAAAAAGTCAAGTTACAGGACTGAAGCTACTTTGTTGGGCTTTTAATAATTTATTGCTCAAATAATGGAACCTATACAACAGGAGTATACCTGTCAGGGTCAATCCCGTCAAAAGACCGATCCAAATCCCTACCTCTTCCATACCCCATGAAAAAGCAAATAGATAACCTAATGGTAAGCCGATAACCCAATAAGCTACCAGAGTAACAATAGTAGGAATTTTAACATCAGACATTCCTCTGAGCGCGCCCAAACCCACAACTTGAATACCGTCTGATAATTGAAATAATCCTGCAATAATAAGCAGGGTAGCACTCATTTTAATCACTTCCATATCATCTATGTACAATGATGGCAAGAACTCTCTAAAAGCAATAAAAATGATAGCCGAAATACTCATAAACATCGTAACCATGGCAAAGACAGTAAAACCGGCCTCCCGAAGGCTGATGATATCTTTTCGTCCAAGTTGATTGCCTACCCTGACCATGGCAGCAGCAGATAAGCCTGAAGCCATCATATAACTAATGGAGGCGAGGTTTATTGCAATCTGATGAGCGGCCAAGGCATTAACCCCGATCCAACCCATCATTATGGCTGCAGAACTAAATGCCCCTACCTCAAAAATAAACTGAAAGCCTGTAGGAACACCAATCTTCAGCAACTTAGAAACCATAGGAAAATTGAGGTTCTTGAATCCAAAACTCAACTCAAATGGTTTATAACGTTTGGATTTCCATACATAATAGGCAATTGCCATACCCATAATAACCCGGGAAATCAAGGTTGCCCAACCTGCACCGTTGAGTCCCATAGCAGGTATCCCAAGTTTGCCATATATAAAAATCCAGTTTAGAAATACGTTCAAAGCATTACATAGCAAGGTGATATACATTGCCTGTTTGGTTTGAGATAAGCCTTCAGCAAACTGTTTGAAGGTCTGAAAAAACATAAATGGCAATAAAGACAATGTTATGATCGCTAGATAAGGAATAGCAAGCACTACAACCTCCTTCGGCTGATTGAGAAAATTAAGCATGGGAGAGAAAAAAACAATGATCAAAAAAAGCATGAAACCAGTCAGCATATTGATCACAAAACCGTGGTTGAAAATCCTCGAAATCTTCTTAGGGTTATCATTTCCATCAGCCATCGCCACCAAAGGGGTAATGGCCATAGATACGCCAATCCCAAACATCAATACAACAAAAAATATGCTATTGGCTAGTGAAGCGGCTGCCAAAGGTTCTGCACCCAACCTTCCTACCATCATACTATCTGCAACGCCAACCAGGACCTGACCCAATTGACTCAACATCACTGGATAGGCCAGATAAAAAGTCCTTGAAAAATTGTCTTTAAAATTAAGTATCATCTTCTCTCTCAATACTAGCGTAACAAAATTATCAGAGTTTTTTTATCATTGCTACTTTCAAGAGTCCGGCAACCGATATGGCATCTGTGATTTCACCTTCCATCACTTTACGAACTGCCTCTTTCAAGGGGATTTTAATGATTTGTAATTCTTCTGTCTCTTCAAATTCAGTTTCCCCAAAAGTAAGGTCTTCAGCTAGGTATACGAAAGCCTCTTCATCTGTCACTGAGTTCGAAGTATGCAACCTCATGATATTTGTCCATTTTGTGGCAGATATCCCCGTTTCTTCCTTTAACTCCCTTTTGGCTGACTCCAGAATATCCAATTCCAAAGGTCCTCCACCCATAGGTATCTCCCAAGAATATTCATTTAAAGGATATCGATGCTGACCTACCAACCATGTATTACCTTCTTTATCAACAGGAATAATCCCTAGGGCCTTGTTTTTAAAATGAACTTTACCATAAATACTATCACTTCCACTTGGATTTACTACCTGATGTTCAGTTACTTCAATCCAGGAATTCTGATATTTTACTTGAGTGGATTTAGTTTTCCAGGGGTTTTCCATAATTATGAGCATAAAAAAAGGGTAGCTGACTAGCCACCCTCAATTTAAAATTTTCTAGATTAAGCTGGGATGGGTAATACCTTACTATCCTTAAAAGTAGAAAGAATAACCATTGATTGCATAGAGTCTACCTCTTTGATTTCGGATACCTTTTCAAGCATTAATTTTTGGTATGCAGTTATGTCTTTAGCGATGATCTTCAGGATAAAATCCCCTGTACCTGTGATGTGGTGACACTCGATTACTTCAGGAATCTGATTGATCTCTTTCATAAAGGCATCAATATTTCCTTTGTTGTGGCCTACTAGGCTTACCAAAACAAAAGTACTTACTCCTAGGCCAATTCTTTCCGGATCTAATTTAGCATGGTAGCTTTTGATAATCCCAGACTGCTCCAATTTTTTTACTCTTTCTAGAGTCGGTGCCGGAGAAAGTCCAATATCCTTGGAAAGCTGGGCATTAGTGATTTTTGCGTTGGCTTGTAAGATTTCTAGAATCTTGCGGTCTATTTTGTCGAATTTCACTCTTATGCTATTATCCATGATTGTATTATTTACAAAATTTTATGTTGTGCAAAGTTAATATTTTTTAAAATTGTTTTAAAACAATTACTCACAAAAAACGGAGGAGATTTCGAAATATTGTTATTTGATAAGTCGATTTTACTTAATTTAACAGAGAAATATTTCCAAGTAATTGAATATATTCAAATTATCTCCTGATTTTATAAGAAGCCTACGGAATAATTAGATTAAAGTTTATTCTTTTTGATATAATCTCTAGCCTCTTTGTGCGCAGGGTGTTTTCTCTTCGCATATTTCTTTACTTTGTTGAAATAAGCCTTAGCTGCTTTCTTGTCTTTATCTTCATTTGCCATTTTCCCCAAAGCTATTAGAGAATATAAATAGTAGCCACTTTCTTGACTTTCGGACTCTTCACCATAAGATAAAGTCTTTAAATAATATTTCTTTGCTTCCTCCTTATTGTTGATCCGCTCATGAAATTGTGCAATATAAAATGCCGCGTACCTCCCACTGTTAGATTCATATCCTGTCCACTTTTCGTCGATTCTCTTTAAGATTGCCTCAGAGACTTCCTTGGCTTCTACCACCCTGCCAACTGTATAAAGTTGTCTTGCATAAGACCTATGGAAATAAGGGTTATTAGGATATTTATCATTTAAATACTCTGTGATCGCTAAAGCTTTGTAAGGCTGTTTTTCCTCTGCACCATATAGTCTGAACAGGAAATACTGCGCTTCGACCCTTGCATAGAATGCATTCTGTGCAACATCTTCGAGTTGTTGAAGCCCAAGTGTTTTATCACCCTTCGGGAAAAGTGCAACCACGGGTTTTAAGATTGGATAATTTTCGGGAATCCACACAGAAAAGTAATTAAACAGCGCATCTCCCAATAAAAGCTCTGGATTCAACTCTTCTTCACCTCTACTGAGGTTTAGGTATTTTAAAGCATTTTTACCCGCAAAAGTAGCTTTGGTCCAGCTCTTCCTCTCACTCAGTAACCTTCCCTGAAAACCATATGCTCCTGCCAAGAAAAATGCCGCCTCTTTATTTTCAGGATCATCGTCCAGCACCTTCTTAGCCTTGTCAATAACAATATCCATCTGATTCAAAAAGCGATTATCGAATTTTTTATTTTCAATATCGGGTGCAATTTTCCACCAGGTACTCAATCCATTCAAAAAATAGGGAAGTGGATGATCTGGGTATTGATATTGTATGACTCTAAAACCTCTTTCCGCCTTTTCAAAATCAAAGTTGTAGAGTGCATTCACATTTTCCGTTATCCTAAACTGTAGCCCTTTGTCCAATAATAGATAGGGGTTAGCCTCTGCTGTAATATCATCCAGAGGAGGCTCCTGCGCTTTTGCAAGTAAGCTGGATCCTACCATTAAATGGATAAGTAAGAATAAGGTTCTCAACATATAAATTTCAATTATCGGGCAAAACTATAGCCAATTCCAAACAATAATTTAGATTTACCAATATTTATTTAGAAACATGCCAAAATCGCAAAGCCCAACTTCTCAACGAATAGAATCCTTTTTAGATTTCGACAAACGGGTGTTTTTTTTGATTCTTGTAATATTATTTTTGACAGTAAGGATTATTACTAACGATATCATTATCAAATCAATTCCAGGATACGAAGAGCTAGAGGCAGACGGTGCCTTCTCCTATATGCATATTTTCAATACTCTAAACTACATTTGGACTCCGTTTTCCCTACTCTGGAAATTTACGTTGACCGCATTTGTGATCTGGACAGGTGCTTTTACTTTTGGATATAAGGTATCTTTCAAAGTGCTTTGGAAATATGTTATGGTGGCCGAATTGGTTTTCCTTTTTCCTGAAATCATTAGGATGCTTATTTTTATCAGTCCTTCCGAAAATACTTCCTATCTCGAAATCAAAAATTTTTACCCATTATCTTTATACCAGCTTTTTGATCAAGATGCAATTGCTGACAAATACAGATACCCCCTCCAAGCCCTGAATCTGTTTGAATTTCTCTATATAATTCTTTTGATACTGGGCTTCCATACCATTAGCAACAGACCTATAAAAGCATCTACATTTGTAATTATTGGAAGTTATTTGGTGGTATTTTTACTGTGGCTACTTTTTTATATCATGGTTTACAGAAATTAAATATCCAGGAGAGAAATGAATTTTCATAAATCCTTTTGATAATCTGACCTATTAAGCCCTTAATAGTGTTCATATTTTGTATTCACTTAGAAAACTGGGTTTACACGATTAATTAATTCCTGATAAAGAAATATGATCTACACTTTCCCAAACTTCAAATAGAGTATAAGTTCCTTAAATTTGTCATCATAACTTTGAGACAGTCATTAAAATTATAATAAATGAATCCATTATTAGAGAAATTTTCAACTCCCTTTGATACCCCTCCTTTTGATAAAATCAAAAACGAACACTTTCTTCCTGCCATTCAGGAATGCATCAAAGCAGCCAAAAAAGATATAGCTCAAATAAAAAAGGTTGGTTTACCTACTTTCGAAAACACCATTGTTGCATTGGATAATGCAGGAGAAAGGCTGAATGTAGTCTCCTCTGTCTTTTTCAATCTCAACAGTGCGGAAACCAATGCTGAAATCCAACAATTGGCTCAAGAAATTTCCCCTTTGCTTACAGCTTATGGAAATGATATTCTGTTGGACCAAGAGCTTTTCAATTCCATTGAACAGGTATATGTGCAAAAGGAGGACTTGAATTTAAGCCCGGAGCAAATGACACTCCTGGAAAAAACTTACAAGACCTTTATCAGAAATGGTGCTAACCTTAGCGACGAACAAAAAACTAAGTTGCGGGAAATCGATAGAAGTTTATCAAAACTGAGCCTGACATTTGGAGAAAATGTCTTGGCAGAAACAAACAAGTATGAGCTTTTGATAGCTGATGAATCTAAAATTGACGGTCTTCCTGAGGATATTCGGGAAGCGGCTGCACAGACAGCAGAAGAAAAAGGCAAGGGTGGAAAATGGATGTTTACTTTGGCGTTCCCAAGCTACATTCCATTTATGACTTACATCAAGGACCGGGAACTGCGAAAGGAGCTTTTTATTGCCTACAATACTAAAGCCTGTAAAGGGGATAACTTAGATAATAAAAATAATATCCAAGAAATGTTGAGGCTCAAAAACGAAAGGGCCAATCTCCTTGGATATAAAAGTCATGCTGACTTTGTTCTTGAAGAAAGAATGGCCAAGAGTGCATCAAAAGTGATGGTTTTTTTAGAGGAATTACTTGAAAAAGCAAAACCCAAGGCTCAAGAAGAAATTCGGGAATTGACTGCTTTCGCATTTGAGTTAGACGGATTGGAAAAACTGGAAAAGTGGGATTTGGCATTTTATGCTGAAAAACTCAAAAAGAAGAAATATGCAATAGATGATGAATTATTGCGTCCTTATTTCAAATTGGAAAATGTGGTGAATGGTGTGTTTCAAACAGCAGAGATATTATTTGGAATCAAGTTAAAGCAAAACAATAAAATACCAAAATACCACCCTGATGTAACCACATATGAAGTATTGGATGCAAATAACAACCATGTTGCGGTATTCTATGCGGATTTTTTTCCTAGGCCCGGAAAGAGAACCGGTGCTTGGATGACAAGCTATCGTGGTCAGAAGACCGTCAATGGAAATGAAATCCGACCTCATGTCTCTATAGTATGTAACTTCACCAAGCCAACCAAGACCAAGCCATCACTTCTGACATTTAATGAAGTTACAACACTTTTTCATGAATTTGGACACGCCCTTCACGGCATGCTGGCAAAAGGAAATTACGAGTCCCTGACTGGGACAAGCGTATATTGGGATTTTGTGGAACTGCCTTCCCAGATTTTAGAAAACTGGTGTTATGAAAAGGAATGCCTTGACCTCTTTGCAAAACATTATGAAACAGGGGAAAAGATTCCGGAAGATTTGGTTTTAAAGATCAAACAAGCCTCTAATTTCCATCAAGGTTATCAAACTGTAAGACAGATCAGCTTAGGTTTATTAGACATGGCCTTTCATGGAACAGATCCCGAAAAAATAAAAGATATACCTGAATTTGAAATGGAAATAATGAGTAAGACCAAACTGCTTCCTGAAGTAGAGGGCACTATGATGAGCACTTCATTTTCCCACATATTTCAGGGGGGGTATGCTGCGGGTTATTATAGCTACAAATGGGCTGAAGTTTTAGATGCAGACGCATTTGAGTTGTTTTTGGAAAAAGGAGTTTTTGACAAAGAAACGGCAAAGTCCTTCCATGAAAATATACTTGCTGCCGGAGGCACTGAACACCCATCCATACTGTATAAAAGGTTTAGGGGTCGAGAACCACAACCAGAAGCCTTGCTTAAAAGGGCAGGACTTGTTTCCTAAAAAAAAGCCTCTGATTGATTTCAGAGGCTTTTTTTCTTGCTTACTTGACTTTATTTTGAGCTTTTCTAAAATCCAAAGGAGGATCTATATCTCCTATTAATGCTTCATAAACATAACCGTCCAACCTTTCGTCAAACTCCTTTTTAGCTTCTTTGATCAATAGTGGATTAAGGATAAGGTCTTTTCCGGTAAGCGCCATTGTTTTGGCAGCCACCATCATCCCTTTATACCCTATACTCATGCCATCTGCAGCGGTGGCTTGCCAAGTATGGGCCGCAGTACCAGGAACCCAAGTGGCAGTACCCAAACCCACCGTCGGGGTAACATAACTGACATCTCCAACGTCTGTGGAAGCTGGAAAATGATTTAACCTGTAAGGTTGAATTTCTTTGGCGATTGAAAGTGATGGTACCTTGGGAGAGTTTAAGGTTTCCTGAATTTTTCTTGCAAACTCTATCTCTTCTTCATCATACTCTACTCCACCTACTGCAGACAGATTTTTATGCATGGTTTTGGCTAAAGTTTCATTAGGAAGAAGTCCATAAATACCAGATACCAATTCAACTTCCACTTCTGTTCCGGTACCCATAGCAGCACCCTCAGATGCTTTTATTACCCTTTGCCAAATGTCTTTTACTTCTTTGACATCAGGATGCCTTACCATGTATTCAACCACTGCATAGTCAGGAACTACATTGGCGGCCATACCACCATTCACAATGACATAATGTATGCGGCTTTCCTGATCCACATGTTCTCTCATCATGTTCACCATCATATTCATGGCTTCTACCCCATCAAGAGCAGATCTTCCGCGCTCCGGAGAGCCCGCAGCATGCGCAGATTGTCCTCGAAACTTAAAATACCCCTGCATTACAGCAGTACAAGTAGATGCATTGGCAGAATTTCTGTCCGAAGGGTGCCAATTAATCACCGCATCAACTCCCTCAAAAAGACCTTCTCTTACCATAAAAGCTTTCCCGGCACCACCTTCTTCAGCCGGAGTACCAAATATTTTGATGGTTGCTTGAATATTATTTTCATCTATCCACTCTTTCAAAGCCACACCTGAAGCTACCACAGCTGTTCCAAACAGGTTGTGTCCGCAACCATGACCATTACCTCCTTCTACCAATTCCATTCTGAATGGCACAGCATCTTGGGACAAGCCAGGTAACGCATCATATTCAGCTAAAAAACCTATTACAGGGCCTCCTTTATCGTATGTCGCGACAAAGGAAGTAGGCAAACCGGCTACTCCTATTTCTACATCAAATCCAGAAGACTTAAGTTCGTCTATAAGTATTTCAGAAGAAATATATTCCAGATAACCGAGTTCGGGATTTTCCCAAATTTCCCTTGCTATTTTACTATACTTTTCGGTATTGGAGTCCAGTTGACGGACAATGAAGGACTCGTGATTGGTCTCTTGAGCATTTCCTTGAAAAAATATTCCAAGAGTCAAGATGAGCGTAATTAATTTTTTCATAGAATTAGATTTTGTTTTTTAGATGCCATTACTTTTTAGTACCAAAGTTCGGGATATACTGTCTCAACTATCATTCTTTTCTTTGATTTTTCCATGTCTGATTTTAGTAAATCATTGCCAAATAATTTGTATTTATTAATACTTTAAAAATAAGATAAGCAATTCTTAAATAAAAATAGAATAATCAATTGTAATGACCGTTAAAAGAAAAAAGGATATGTTTTTACATATCCCTTTTTAAAACCTTAATCCATTTGAAAAGCATTAGCTGTTGTTAACAACATGTGCACTCGCTTGGGACCCATGTCAGATCACAATGAGAAACCCAACAAGGATCAACCACACTACTGACGATACTGCCAGTAAAATCCGGAATTTTTTGTCCTCGTTCATAGCTGTTTTTTTGATGAATATACAAACTATTCTGTTTGAATTCAATTCATGTCGTTATTATTTTGAAAAAACACACATACCCAAAGAACAATTTACTCAATCAGTTCATGGTAGTGTTTTTGATTTTTTGACATATTTATTGCCGTCCACTCTATTTTTTTATTCATCGGATATTTTCGTACTCCACAATCTTTGATTTGACAATAGTGACAACATTTATCAGGAATGCAGGGATCAGAGTGGACAAATACTTCCATTACTCCGGGCCAATGGTTTTCCAAAACAGATTCTAGCTTTTCAACTTCATCATGTACTTCCTGCAAGCTTAAATAATACGGCAATGTCAAATGAAGGTCTATATGCCTATCCCCCCCATATTGTTGTACCCTCATATTATGAATATCTATCCAATTGGATCTTCTATTCATATTGATCAAATCCACAGTGGAAGTAACAGCAACAGGATCCGCTTCATCCATCAAACCTGCTACGGATCTTCTTACCAAACCATATCCTGAATAAATAATATAAAATGAAAAAAGTACTGCAATTACCGAATCCAAAAATTCATAATCTGTTAGATAAATAACCCCTACACCCAAGACCAACAATAAACTCGTCATGGTATCAGTAAGCAAATGTTTCCCGCTCGCCTCTAGAGTAAGACTATTGAGTTGTTTCCCTTTCTTTTGCAATAACAACCCAAAAACACCATTGACAAGACCTGAAAATGTGACCAATAAAATTCCCTCAAAAAGATTTTCGAGATCATTTGGGAAAAAGAAATTGTAAACTGCCTGATAGATAATAAAGACGCCTGCAAGGATGATTAATGTTCCCTCCACACCTGCACTGAAAAATTCAATTTTTCCATGCCCATAAGGGTGGTTATCATCCCTTGGTCTGGAACTTAAGTAAATACTGAAAGAGGCAAACGCCGCCGCAACAACATTGACTATGCTTTCCAATGCATCTGTCAAAATAGCTGTAGAATTGGTAATGTAATAAGAGTAAAATTTCACTCCCAGCAACACTATACTGATGATAAATGAAAGTTTAATCCAGTGTGCTTTTTCTTTTTCCACAATTTTACTTTAAGATTCAAAAATAGAATTTATTTCATACAATTTTTTTTGAATGCTTATTAATTAGCTTTCAATCTTATAACTTACTGTTTGATATATAAATTCAATTTTCAGAGATCGGCTAACTTTTATAAACATGGACCAGAAAAAACTCATTTTGCCAAATTATCTTAAAATTCTCGCAATACTTTTTTTGATAATTGCGATTGTATTTATAATGGTTGTTGGAAGAAATTTACTAATTCCATTATTGCTCGCTGGGTATATTTCTGCATTGCTGACTCCGATAAGTGATTGGCTTGAAACAAAAAAATTCTCCAGAACATCTAGTTCCATTGTTGCTTTACTTACCGGCCTCATAGGAATACTAGGTTTGTTGACATTTATAGGATTTCAGGTAGCCAGTTTTACCAGAGATTTAGATAATGTCGGTGACAAGCTCAATGATTATCTGGAGGATATCGAATCATTTATTTCAGATAAACTACAGATTGAAACCGGTTTGGGGAGAGGAATAGACAAAGAGTCTATTATTGACCTGCTTGAAACCAACTCAGGCAGTATTGCAGACATAATTTTCAGCACATTAGGTTCACTTACCACATTTTTACTTTTGACTGTGTTTATATTCTTTTTCTTGCTGTTCAGATCGCATCTTACTCAATTTGTGGCCATGATTTTTCATAATCACGATCCAAAGGAGGTCAAAGCCGAAATCAAAGAATTGAAAAAGGTTGTCCAAAAGTACATCATTGGCGTATTTAAAGTAATGGCTATTCTTGCTGTAGTTAATACGGCTATCTTGTTTGGTTTAGGCATCAAGCACGCTGTATTTTTCGGAGTTTTTGCAGGAATATTAAACATTATCCCTTTTCTCGGCCCATTCTTAGGGGCCATACTACCCACAATTTTTGCATTTTTGACAAAGGATAGCCTCTGGTACCCAATTGGGGTTGTCATCTCCTTTCAAATCATACAGTTAATAGAAAGTAATTTCCTTACACCGAAAATTGTAGGAAGTAATGTCAATCTAAATGCTTTTATCACATTCTTAGGGTTGATGGTTGGATCAGCAATCTGGGGGATAGCAGGTATGATTGTCATCATTCCTACTTTAGCTTTACTTAGAGAAATTTTCACCTTGGATGAATCAACCAAGCCCTTTGCGTTGTTATTCGGAGAAGAAGAAGAAATAGAAAAAAAGAAAACATGAAGTCGTCCATACATTCCATTATATTAATAATCTTTAGCTTATTTATGATTTTATCCTGTGATAATACAGAAGATAAAAAAGGAAGGTTTTTTCTTAAGGGAAATGAAAAAATGAAAGAAAATGATACAAAATCTGCATTGGATTTTTACACCGAAGCACTCAAGATAGACCCCGATTACAAAGATGCAAGGTACAATAGAGGGATAGTTTACCTACGTCTTTCCAGGCTGGATGAAGCTATCAAAGACTTTTCCCATATTATTGGCAATACTCCAAATGACAGCCTTGCATTGTTTCAGAGAGGTTTAGCTTATTTGGACAATGGAGAGTTTTACAAATCATTGGCAGATGCCGAGAAATTGACAGATCAGTTTCCGGAAAACTGGCAAAGTCATTTTCTCCATGGGATTGTATTAGATCAGTTCAAAAATTATGGAGAAGCATTGAGGGCTTTTGAAAAAGGGTTGGCTTTGGATCCTTCCAATCCAGATCTCTTGGTCAACAAGGCAACTCTATTGTTCTATGCTAAGGAATATGAAGAAGCCACCCAAATATTGAAAGAAGCTGAAACACTGAATCCCACAGAGGCTAATATTTTCAACCTGAGATCTATGATTTCATTTGAAGAAGGAGATTTCGCCGGAGCTTTGGATTGGGTAGACAAAGCCATATCTCTAAACCCTAGACAAGCCTATTATTACAATAATAGAGGCCTGTATAAACTCTACACAGAACAGTTGGATGCTGGACTTGAAGATATTAATTATAGCCTCAAGCAAAACCCGAAAAATTTATTTGCTCTTCGGAATAAAGGCATATACTATGTTATGAAATCACAACCAGAATTGGCATTACGGTACCTTGAAGAGGTTTATCAGAAGGATCCCGAAATGGAGTTGGTAAAAGATTATTTAGATAAAGCTCAAGCACTCTGAGAAATAATATTGAGCACTTCTTTAATCTTCCTAAGTAATTCAGAAGCATCTATCGGCTTTGCTACAAAACCGGTAAATCCTACTTGATCAATTTTGTCCATAACTTCCACTTTGTCTGCAGCCGATAGAGCCAAAATAGGAACGGCAGAAAACTCCTTTATCTTTTCCGTTGCTTCAAAGCCATTCATTACTGGCATTTGTATATCCATCAGAACACAATCAAATTCACCTTGCTGCATTGCCTCAACTGCCAATTTGCCATTATTTACCCTTTCGTATTGAATACCCCACTTTTTGATGATCTTACCTAAAACCAAAGCATTTACATCATTGTCTTCTACCATCAGCAACCTAACTTCTGAAAGGGATGCGGGGCCTTTTTTACCTTGTTTAGAATCTCTATTTACTAACTGATCAGAATCTGAGCTTGTATACTTACCATTAGAACTGACGGGGATATCTGTAGTGGGCTTAACTTGCACTTCATTCTGCTGAATATATACTTTTTCAAATTCTATTTCGAAGAAGAATGATGAGCCAACATTAATCTCAGATTGCAAGTCGATCTTACTTTCCATCAAGTCCAGTAGTTTCTTGGTTATGGACAAGCCTAATCCAGTTCCTCCATATTTTTTGCTAAAAGAATGCTGAATCTGATCAAATTCATTGAAAATCCTAGCCTTATGTTCTTCTGCTATTCCGATACCGTTATCCCGTACTTCGAAATAGACTTTAACTTTAGAATCAGACTGTGACTTAAGCTCCAAAAGGACATCAACATTTCCATTCTTTGTAAATTTCAAGGCGTTTGAAATAAGATTATTCAAAACCTGGGCAATCCTAACTTTATCGCCTTTGACTTCCAAATCCAAATCGTCCTTAATCTTCAATTGAAGTTGGTTTCCACTGTCTTTAGCATGGAATTGTAACCCATCTACCACGCTTTTAACGACGGCACCAAGGCTCATTGGACTATTTTCCAAAGTCAATTTTCCCGCTTCTATTTTTTGGAAATCCAAGAGATCATTGATCATGGTGATTAGATTCTCTACTGCAAAATTAATGGTATTGAAAGCGGACTTTTGAACAGGTGTATGGTCATCCTGAAGCAGGGAGTAAACAGAACCTGAAATGGCATTTAAAGGAGTGCGCAATTCATGACTTATAATGGAGAGAAACTCTGATTTTACTTGGCTGGCTTTCATTGCTTCTTCTCTAGCATTATGCAGCCTGTCTTCAAACATTTTTTGGTCTGTGATATCAGTGAGGTATCCATACCAAACAACATCCCCGTTCTCGAGTAATTCTGGTTTTGCAGCGCCTTGCACCCATTTGAAGTCAGTGGTGCCAAGTTCCTGAATTCTGAATTTACACGTCCAAGGGCTAAGCTTCCTCGCTGAAGCTACAGTTGAAGTAAGTACTTGGGCAATATCCTCCGGGTGAACTTTTGAAATTGCTTTGCCTACATCATTAAACTCTGTGAATTCTGTCTCACCCAAGTCCAATAGATTTTTTATACCGGGACTTAGGTAGGAAAACTTCATCTCTCCTTCTTTGTCCAATACAAATTGATAAAGTGCTCCAGGAATATGTTCTGTAAGGTGATGAAGGAAATCAGATGGATCAGAAGATGCTTGAATAGGTAGTTCTCTTCCTGTAATATCCCTAAAAATAGACACCACCAATGTTTGCCCCTGAATCTGTATAAACTTAGCGTTTACCTCTGCTTCCATTTCTTTACCTGAAGAATTGATCACCGCACTTTGGTAAACTTTACTCCCGGAAGAAGTCAGCTGTTCAACATGGGAATCCCATATTTCTTTATCTGCCAAGATGGGCTCAAATCCTGATATTTTATTGGGAAATGTAATCTGACCATCAGGAGCAAACTTACTCCTCGCAGCTTGATTGGAGTAAATGATTTTACCTGAAAGATCTGAAATAATCATAGGATCAGGGCTGAGATAAAACAATTCACGATAGACATCAAGCTTGTTTTGTTCCTCAAAAGATGCTGTAATGTCTTGGATAGTCCCAAACAACCTTGTGTGCCTATTTTGCTCTTGATTGGTTTGGCCTATTAACTTCACCCATTTGGATCGTGATCCTTCAACAGGCACCTCAAGTATCAATTCTATCCCTTTTCCTGTAGCCATCATTTCAGAAAGAGCCTCTTTTAATATTGGTCTATCAGAGTCTTGAAATATTTTGATCATTTCTTCCAAGGTCAATTCTCCCTCATTTTGCACCGCTAAAAGTCGCTTGAGAGAATCTGTTAGCGAAACAGTATTTGATTGGGTAGAAATCTCAAAAAATCCAAGGTCAGTGACTTCTTCACATAAAGCATAAAAATCATTTAAATTTTCTCTTTGTATAAGTTCTGATTTGAATTCCGTAACATCTCTGCCCATTGCATAGAACTTGCCTACAATAAAATGGACATGGAATTCAAACCATCTGTAATCTCCTCCTTTAGTCAATAGTCGAGCTGTAAACTGACTGTTTTTTCTTTCTTGCCTGATATCAAAAGTAAGTGATCTGACGTGCTCAATATCATCTGGGTGAAAATAACTGCAGAGTTCAATATTAATTATTTCTTCAGGAGAATAGCCAAGCATCGGTTTGATCGAATTACTTACCCAAGTCAGGTATGTTTCCTGGCCAATCGCTATCAGGTCTACTGTATTTCTAAAAAAATACTGAGAATCCTTTTTGGTAGGCAGCCCTTGCCCTCTCATTTCTTTTCCCTTATAAAATAAAAAGTAATTGGAGGCATTTTCCTGAGGCAGTTCTAGAAAAAATGTATATTCTACGCCCATAAAGTTTAGAATCATCTCTTCATTAAAAATATAGGAGTTGATGTCCAAACCTAAACCAACAAGGCTTTTTTCATCCAAAAACTGCCCAATCAGATTTTCAAATGCCTGATTGCTGTAAAAGATATTATACGGATAAGTATCATCCGCCAAAAAAACCATCTCACTGGACTCGTAAATGATTTTTTTAAAAGTACTGTTAATACCTCTCTCTTTCATTGAAGGCAGTTTATAAGTTTACAATTTGGAAAATTGAATAGGGTGATTCAAAATTAATACTGCGTAAACATACAGTAAATTGTTTTTTATAACAAATAATTTGCTGTTAAAATTAACATTTTTGTTTTTTGTCAAATTCAAATTCCAAATTCAACCTGAAACATACCGGTCCACGAATTCCCCGTATTTTCAAATTTAGCCAATCCCTCAAGCCATTTGTACCCAAGGTTCGCCTGAACTTTGATCCGATGCCCATTGACATAGTGGGTAAATCCTACTAAAGCTTCGTCCACACGCTGTTGAAATTCGCTGATTTGCACATTCGGAGTCACTTTTGAATACCGAACTGCAAGCTCATTCTTGCGATCCAACATTTTACTGACTTGGGAGTTTAAGCCCCAACCCACGAATACATACCGGATATCTCCCTGTTCATTGCTGGTAACGGGATCAACAGACGATCTATGTAGGTATTCTCCCATTACAGCCCAACCAAGGTGTTTATATATCCCATCTACAATAAAGCTATTCATATTTCGGGGATCAAACAACTCCTGCCCTAACTGTCCTCCAGTTCTAGTAGCTTTTTGATTATCAGAATAAGTAAGCCCTAAAGCTAACTTTGGTTTGGGTTCGAATTCAAAATCACCTTCTGAATAGTCTCCGCTATTGGTAAACCTTCCAAATGGTAAAAATTCAACTCTTCCAGTGTATGCCAAACCATCATTTATAGCAGAAGCATTCCTTCCATCCCCAGTTGAAATTACGCCTTTTAACTGTAAAATAGATTGATTTTTAAAAGGAATTGTTTTATATAGAAAAATCCCGAAATCCCTGTCTAGGGTGAAAATAGCATTGGCTGTTGATCTATCCGCAAATTGGAGGTTACCAGAACTGATTACCCGCTGTCTATTCCCCGGCAACTTGGATTGACCAAAACCTACATAAAGATTTTCATTGATAAAGTAATACAAAATGGCATCTCTAATAGGTTGTGCCACTACACTTGTTTCCAAATCCAGATCTGCTTTTGAAAAAGCCAATTGAATATAGTATTGGAACCTTGGATTACCGACAAACCCGTCGAATCTCAACCTCAACCTCCTAACGCGCATTTCATATTCGCTTACCTCAAATGCATCTCCTTCTAAAGTATTAAAACCAGCCCTGTTTTGCATCCTGAATCTCAGGTTCATCAAAAATAGTGAGTCTTTGGAAAAACTGATACCTTCACTTTCCCCTACATTCAATAAAGCCCGTTCATCAGACTCCACCGTTTGACTAAAAATAGTATGCGGTGCGGAAAATGAAAAAAATAGAATTATCCAAAAAAAGGATATCCTTAAATTGTCATAGTCCATAGAAAATATATTGTTCAACATTTTCGATTAATTGGAGCTAAAGTTAAACTAATTTCTAAAAAAAAAGTCAAGTGGATAGGTCCACCTGACTTTTTAAATAAAATACTTTTCTTAGCTAAATTAAGCTGTTTTGATCATATTCAAAGCTGAACCAGCCTTGAACCATTCGATCTGACCTGCATTATAGGTATGATTCACTTTGATCTCATCTTTACTTCCATCTGCATGATTTAAAACCACTGTCAATGGCAATCCTGGCTTAAAAGTAGTCAAGCCAACGATATCAATTTTATCATCCTCCTGTACGAGATCATAATCTGCTGGATTGTCAAAAGTCAAAGCAAGCATCCCTTGTTTCTTAAGATTGGTTTCATGGATTCTGGCAAAAGACTTTACCAAGATAGCCCTTACACCAAGGAACCTAGGCTCCATAGCCGCATGCTCTCTCGAAGAACCTTCTCCATAGTTTTCATCACCGACTACTATAGATCCTACACCATGAAGTTTGTACTGTCTTTGAACTGTAGGTACCTCAGCATACTCGCCCGTAAGTTGATTTTTAACCTGGTTGGTCTGTTCATTGTAAGAGTTTACTGCACCGATCAACATGTTATTAGAAATATTATCCAAATGCCCTCTAAATCTCAACCATGGGCCAGCCATAGAAATATGGTCTGTGGTACATTTCCCTTTTGCCTTGATCAATAATTTTAAACCAGTCAAATCTGTCCCCTCCCAAGGTGAAAATGGCTCAAGCAATTGGAGTCTTTCAGATTTAGCATCAACTATGACTTCTACCTTAGATCCATCCTCGGCTGGAGCCTGGTAGCCAGCATCTTCTACCGCAAAACCCTTAGTAGGCATTTCCAAACCAGCTGGTTCATCCAGTTTAACCTGCTTACCATCCTCGTTAGTCAGGGTATCGGTCATAGGGTTGAAAGTCAAATCGCCGGCAATTGCCATTGCGGTCACCAATTCTGGAGAAGCTACAAAAGAATGCGTATTTGGATTACCATCAGCTCTTTTAGCAAAGTTCCTGTTGAATGAGGTAATAATCGAGTTCTTCTCTTGCTTTTCAGCACCATGTCTGGCCCATTGACCAATACAAGGTCCACAGGCATTGGCTAAAACCACCCCGCCCATTTTTCCAAAAGTATCCAAAAACCCATCTCTGTCTACAGTAAACCTAACGAGCTCTGAACCTGGAGTAATGGTATATTCTGATTTAGCGACAAGTTTTTTATCGACTGCCTGTTGCGCCAAAGAGGCTGCTCTGGAAATATCTTCGTAAGAGGAGTTGGTACAGGAACCTATAAGCCCAACTTCCAATTTTGCCGGCCAACCATTCTCTTTCACCGCAGCTGCAAATTTAGACAAAGGCCAAGCCAAATCCGGAGTAAATGGACCGTTAATATGTGGTTCCAATTCGGATAGATTGATTTCGATTACCTGATCAAAGTATTTTTCAGGCTGAGCATAAACTTCAGCATCTCCATTAAGGTGTTCTTTGATACCATTTGCCATATCGGCAATATCTCCTCTTTCAGTACCTCTAAGGTAAGCTTCGGATTTTTCGTCATATCCAAAAATAGAAGTCGTCGCCCCTATTTCGGCTCCCATATTACAGATGGTTCCTTTTCCCGTAGCAGAAAGAGAGTTAGCTCCTTCTCCGAAATATTCGACCACTGCACCTGTTCCACCTTTTACAGTAAGGATTCCAGCAACTTTAAGGATAACATCTTTTGCTGCGGTCCATCCTGATAATTTACCCGTCAATTTTACACCTATCAGTTTTGGGAATTTTAGTTCCCAAGGTAATCCGGCCATGACATCACATGCATCTGCACCACCTACTCCAATAGCTATCATCCCCAATCCACCGGCATTTGGTGTATGTGAATCTGTACCAATCATCATTCCTCCCGGAAATGCATAATTTTCCAGTACAACTTGATGAATGATACCTGCTCCAGGCTTCCAGAAACCGATACCGTATTTATTGGACACAGATGAAAGGAAGTCATAAACCTCTCTGTTTTTATCTTTTGCTTTGCTCAAATCTGCAGTTGCACCTACTTCAGCTTGTATAAGGTGATCGCAGTGCACAGTTGAAGGAACTGCCACTTGGCTTCTGCCAGCTTGCATAAATTGTAAAAGGGCCATTTGTGCAGTAGCGTCTTGCATGGCAACCCTGTCAGGATTAAAATCTACGTAAGAAACACCTCTTTCGTAAGCCTGATTGGCCTCGCCTTGGGCCAAATGTCCGTAGAGTATTTTTTCGGTCAGCGTAAGTGGTCTTCCCACTGCCTTTCTCGCAGCTGCTATCCGCTCAGGAAACTTAGCATACACTGCCTTGATCATTTCTATATCAAATGCCATTTGGAATTGAATTTATTAAATGTTGAAAAGAATTTCTAAACAAACCGCAAAGATAAAAATATAGGCCAATATTGGAAGTGATAACCCTTTCAACGGTGGTATTTATACAAATTATAAAAAGCGTTAGGACACTCCATACCATACAAATAAGCCAAAAACTATAAAGGCTGTCAAAAAGAATATTGAAGTATATTTCAGAATCTCCTTAGCAGACAATCCCGTGATGGAAAGTAAAGGTAGTGCCCAGAATGGCTGAAGCATATTACTTACTTGATCTCCATATGCAAAGACCAATATCATTTTGGGAATTTCTATGCCCATTTTTTCTGCTGCCTCCATGACCACAGGCCCCTGTATGGCCCATTGCCCACCACCGGAGGGAACAAAGAAATTGATCAGGGCTGCGCTGAAAAAAGAAAGTAAAGGAAAGGTATCAGCCCCTGACCGCGATACCATATCGTCTGCAAGTAAAACAAGCAAACCGCTGTATTTCATGATCCCCAATATGCCGGCATAAAAGGGGAATTGAATTAAAATATCTGTAGCTCCTTTGACCGCATCCCTAAGGGAAATCACATATTCATTAAGACTTCCAAAAGCCAAAAGACCAAACCCGAGCAAAGCAAAGTTTACAAAGTTCAAATCCAGAAAACCCCATCCCTCGTCACCTACTTTCAAAAAATCTACCAAGACCAAGACCAAAATTAATACCCCTAAGATATATCCCAGTTTGTCTACACCTTTCCCTACTATTTTCTTTCTCTCAAACATCTTATCCTCAAAAGCTATGTCAAATTTTATGAAACGCCTTTTTGATAGGATGTATAAAGAGATTCCCAAGCATATAATCAAACTTAAATTTACCCATAGATTAAAACTGGAAAAGATGGTTTGATCTACTGTAATGGTACCAATCGTATCAGCCAAAAAATGGTTATCCTCTGCTACTTTTAAGGTAGATGACCCTGAGAAACCTCCATGCCATACCAACATCCCTAAGTATCCTGAAGCTGCAACGAGAGGGTAATTGATTTCTATGTTGTTCCTACTTGCATATTCTCCAATCTTCCTAGCCAGTACTGCTCCGAAAATCAACCCGAAACCCCAATTGATGTATCCACCTGTTATAGCTCCCATTCCAGTCATAAGAACAGCCTGCGAATTGTTGGTGGCAGTAGATGCAACCTTATCCAATAGGTAATTGACAGGTTTTGACATGGCTAAGGTATGCCCTAGGACCAAAATCAAAATCATCTGCATGGTAAACTCCAACAATTCCCAAAACCCTGTTTTCCAAAAACCTAGTACTTCAAAAGAATATCCCAGCAAATTTGCATCTATTGGAAGGGTAATAGCTACTGCTAATAGATAGACAATCAAGCTTAGCAGTAACGCAATCTGAAATGTGGAAGGGAATTTCAAATTCAAATTCATCGTGATTTCACGTTGATTCAGTGAGGGTTACTATAGACCTTTCAGAAAAGAAATCGTATCAACACCGTCCGAATAATCGGATAAGGTTGGACATTGTGCCCGTCCGAAAGGAAAACTTTGTGGATACCATGCATCTTTACTGACGACACACTGTGTTTTTGCCGAAATCGCTTCAATTTTCTCTTTTAAGCCAGCTTGATCAGAGTATACCTCATAATACAATACGGAAATTGGAGAAACTAACTCCTCACTTTCCTTCAAAAGAAGAAAACCATTATCAAGATGCACTTCACTATTGACCAGGTATATGGATTTATTATAATCGTAATTGTTTCTGTATTTATGGTGGTCTGCGAGGTAGTTGAATGCTTCTACGGCATCAAGCAAGTCTGTAAGAATTTCTTTATTTGGAATAAAAATTTTAGATACATTTCTACAGCCTAACCCAAAATATTGGAATATGTCCTTACCCAAGGACAAAAAATCAGCTCCTTTCTCATCACCTTTCAAAACTGCTACAGATGTCCTGTTTTTGCGAATGATATGAGGATACTTCCCAAAATAGTAATCAAAGTAACGGGAGGAATTATCGCTTCCAGTAGCGATATAGGCATCTTTATTTCTCAACATATCTTCAAAGCTAACCAACTCACCAAAACGCGACTCAATTTCAATCAAACTGTTAACCAACCATTGTATAGAGGCTGAATCAGTTGTGCTAAGCTTTATTGCTGCTTTGTGTCCAGTAATCAAAACGCAAAGAATATCATGAAATCCTACTGCAGGAATATTTCCCGCCAGCATTAAACCAATTGTTTTCTTATCCCTGACCGAATCAAGGTTATAAGGAATTATCCATTCTTTCAGCTCTTTCCTATCAAGGAAAAGTTGCAAACCCAAAAAGGCATTTTTGACATTTTCTTTCGTAAACCAACTGTTATTATTTTTAATCTTTCTATAAAGTTCTTCAAACTTATCATCAGACAAGGTCGCAATTCGATCTCCGAGTTTTGCAAAAGCATTGATTCTATCTTCTAAAAGCATAAATTGAAATATTGAATTGCAAAGATATTGATTATAAAAGAAACACTACTTTGCTAGAATCAATATAAATTAGTTAGCATGACAACTTTTTTTTTGCATCCTTGGTTATTTGATTGTTAATTTTACGACGCGTAAAAAAAAGATTTCGACATGGCTATAATGATAACTGACGAATGCATCAATTGTGGTGCATGCGAACCTGAATGTCCTAACACTGCAATATACGAAGGAGGTATAGAGTGGACATGGGCTGGTGGAACCAATTTAAAAGAGGTAACCCTTGAGGATGGGACAGTAGTAGATGCTCATGAAAAACAAGAGCCTATTTCTGATGAGTTTTATTACATAGTAACTGATAAATGCACAGAATGTACTGGCTTTCATGAAGAGCCGCAATGTGCAGCTGTTTGTCCGGTGGATTGTTGTGTTGATGACCCTGACCACAGGGAAAGTGAAGACACTCTTCTAAGCAAAAAAATATTTATGCATGGAGAATAAAAAGGGCTTTGAGCCCTTTTTTATTTTCTGTACATTTAGAAACACCCCTGATTTTTAACTGTTTACTCCGAATATCCTCCTACTTATTTAAAAAAAGTCCAAAATACCTTGAATATAATTTGTGAATTGGTTTAACTTGTCACGTAATTTATACCAAACACAAACAACAAAATTCTTTGGAAAGTGGAAGATAACAGAGGAAATGATAGAGAAGAGATCTTCTCTAAGAGAGTGAAAGCCGGTAAAAGAACTTATTTTTTTGATGTAAAGTCAACCAGGTCAAATGATTTCTACCTGACAATTACCGAAAGTAAAAGAAGGCTGAAGGATGACGGATTCGTTTTCGAAAAACACAAGCTTTTTCTTTACAAAGAGGATTTTGCCAAATTTGTAGAAGCACTTCAAGAAGCAGTGGATCATGTCAAAGACGAATTAATGCCGGATTTTGATTTTTCCCAATTTGAAAAAGAAGAATCAGAAACAGAATTTGATGATGAGTTAAAGTGGGATTAATTCCTGTAATTGTTCATCTTTAGAGAAAGAATTTCAACTGAGGCAATGTATTTTGTCATTGAAGACTTGATTTTTAAATTAGGTCAGGTTGGATTTCTTTCTCTTTTTAATTACGAATGAAATTAAGCATGATTATATAACTATCATTTCATATTTTGAAGTAGTTATCCTTAATGCGAGATTTTATGTGATCAATAAAGAACAATTATACACAATGAAAAAACCCGTTTTATACCTATTGGTCATCATTGTCCTACTATTTATAATAGGTTGGTACTTTTCGAATATTACATTTTATTTTATTTTTTCATTGGTCATAGCTGCAATCCTAAGACCACTGACAAATAAAATCAACGGATTTCATATTCTGGGCCAAAATGTCCCCAGGTGGATAGCTATCATCATTTCATTTCTGTTTATAGCACTTTTCATATTTTTCATTAGCCTTTTGTTCATTCCATTGATCAGTGCTCAAATCCAAGTAATAGCCACCTATGACATGGATTATATATATGAGCAAATTCAAAACCCTGTAGGCAAAGTAGAGGATCTTTTGATCCGATATGACATTGTCAATAGTGAGCCGGGGTTTTTGATCACTCAAGTAAGGGAGTCATTAATTTCCAGTTTTTCGGCTATCAATATCCAAGGTATTTTAAATACGGTTGTGAACACAACAAGCTCATTTTTCATCGCAGTCATGGCTATTTTATTTATCACTTTTTTCCTTTTGCTGGAAAATGGACTTTTGAGAAGGAATATCATGAATCTGATTCCCAATTCTTATTTTGAATTAGCCGTCTCCACTTTCAATAAGGTGGAAAGGTTGTTATCAAATTATTTAGTTGGATTACTGATTCAGCTGAGTTGTATTTTCTCACTGGCAGCAATAGGTTTGACCTTAGTTGGGATTGAATATGCTTTGACCATAGCAATGTTTGCTGCGGTAGCAAACCTGATACCTTATGCAGGCCCACTGCTAGGAGCTACCTTTGGCATTATTGTAGGACTATCGACGAGTGATTTTGCAGGTTCAAATGATATTATATTTATGATTGTGAAAATTTTGGCAGTATTCTCTGCAGTTCAGGTCACCGATAACGTCGTACTTCAGCCTCTAATTTTCTCTAAATCTGTAAAAGCCCATCCACTTGAAATTTTTGTTGTTATCTTTGCCGGAGCAAAAATCGCCGGTATACTGGGGATGATTTTTGCAATTCCCGTTTATACAATATTTAGGGTTTCTTTTATGGAATTTTATAAAGGGTATAGGGAATATAGAATTTTCAAAGTTTAAAAAAAACCATCATCAATGGCATTACAATGCGGTATCGTTGGCTTACCCAACGTAGGAAAATCAACACTATTCAACGCACTTTCCAGTGCAAAAGCAGAAGCAGCTAATTTCCCTTTTTGTACTATAGAACCAAATGTGGGCGTGGTTACAGTACCTGACAACCGACTTAAGGTATTAGAATCCCTAGTAAACCCACATAAAGTAATCCCCACGGTAATAGAATTTGTCGATATTGCTGGATTGGTAAAAGGCGCAAGTAAAGGTGAGGGACTGGGAAATAAGTTTTTGGCAAACATACGTGAAGTAGATGCAATTGTCCATGTCATTAGGTGTTTTAAGGATGACAATGTCGTTCACGTGGCGGGAAGTGTAGATCCTGTCTTTGACAAAGAGGTAATAGATACTGAACTTCAGCTAAAAGACTTGGAGTCTGTAGATAAGAAAATAGCGAGACTGGAAAAAATCGCAAAATCCGGTGATGCCAAAGCCAGAAAGGAATTGGAAACTCTTTTAAAATTCAAGGACGGGCTCCAGTCAGGTAAAAATGCCAGAGCTATCGAAGTAGAAAAGGAAGAATTGGAAGCTGTAAGGGATTTACACCTTTTAACTATCAAGCCTGTACTATACGTAGCCAATGTAGATGAAGGAAGTATACTGACTGGAAATGAATACGTGTCTCAGCTTAAAGAAAATGTTAAAGACGAAAATGCCGAAGTTATTGTACTTTGTGCTGCCATAGAATCCCAGATTGCAGAATTTGATGATATTGAAGAAAAGGAATTATTCCTTTCAGAATATGGATTAGATGAAAGTGGGCTTAACAAACTGATTTCGGGAGCATATAAATTACTTAACTTGATCACTTATTTTACGGCTGGGGTTCAGGAAGTACGGGCTTGGACAATAAAGAGAGGATGGAAAGCTCCTCAGGCTGCAGGCGTGATTCATACTGACTTCGAAAGAGGGTTTATCAAAGCAGAAGTCATTAAATTACCGGACTACGAAAAATTCAAAACAGAGGCGGCTTGTAGAGAAAACGGAAAAATAGCGATTGAAGGCAAAGAATACATCGTAAAGGATGGGGATATTATGCATTTTAGGTTTAATGTATAATAAACTTTAAAAAATATTTGTACTTTTGCTTGATAACGATTATATAATGAATAATTAGTTAAGATAGTTTAATTATTGTTTCAAATTTTATTTTTAATACCGTGAGAGTAAGATTAATATTTTCCCTAAAAAACAAAGGTGCTTATTTACCATTTCACCATCAGTACATCTTGGCGCAATTCCTAAAGGGGTTGATCGTAAAAGGTGGACGTGAGGAGTTTTTCAACTACAATTACTTCAACTTCTCTGGTCTCAAAGGTCAGACCAAAGTAAGTAGAAGTGGATTACATTACTATTCCAGTTTAGTCACTTTAGTGCTTTCATCACCCAATGAAGATTTTATTGACTACTTACTGGAGCAAGTATTTGCTACTCCAAAAATTGAGTTGGGAAACCTCATCATTTCTCCAGAGTACACTGAGCAGGAATTTGAACCGGAATTGGAAACTTCAAACAAATTTGTTTGTATTTCTCCACTTGTGCTTCTCACTCCAACATTCAATGACGAGTCAGGTAAACGATTCATCAATCCAGATACAGATGAGTTTTCGGATTTGTTATATGAATCTACTTTGACCAGAATGGAAAGATCAGGATGGTACAATCAGGAACAAATGGAGTCCTTTTACAAATTCCAGGTGGTACCTGATATGAATTATGTAAATAAGCTGAGAGAACAGCAAAAGAAATTTGCAAGAATCTATTCTGTCTATGATATGGACGTGAAATATGAAGTAAGGGGCTACACGCTTCCGTTCACACTTTATGCCGCTCCAGAAGTACAGGATTTTGTATTTAAATGTGGACTTGGTGCCTTTACACATAAAGGTTTTGGAATGCTAGACCTCGCTAACCATGCCCCAAGCCAAAGAACAGAGCCGTACAAATTCAAACGTGAGGGTTTTGTCCCTTACAAATCGCAACAGGATAGAGAAAGAAGTAAACCTCAGAATCCTGACGAGACTGAAGAACAGAATTAAAAAAAAGCCGATCCAGATGGATCGGCTTTTTTTGTTTAAAGTCTTCTCTTATTAGGGTTCAGGTTGAAGTAACTCACGAGTTCATCATATCTTGAGCCCATATCTCTATAATAAATAAATACTTCGTATTCATTTTCTGTTTCGAAATAACTCCCCTCTATTGGGGTCTTATCCCATCCCATATCGGTCTTGTATGCATATTGGTAATCATACCAACCCTGTTTTAGGATCAGTGTCGTTTCATACTTGTTGGTACTGGGATTCAATTTCATCTTGGCATCTGGCGAAAAACCCCAAGAAGTCAAAGACCCTATCAAGTATGGCTGCTCCGAGACTCCTTCTGCATCAAGGTAAAAAGTGGTTACAATATACTCGCTTTCCCTTTCATGGTTTTGTCTTTCCAAATTCATGATAGCATACTGCCCATTCATATCCAAGTACTCTGAATACACACCGTCAGGCCTAGGCTTATCAACCCCTGCTTCAGCGTAAACTACATCCTCTTCCATTCGGACTGACTTCACGTTCATACCTCGGGCCCTGACAAATCTCAAATCCAAAAATCTAAACTCATTCCCTCCCATGAAGGCATTACTGCCATCAAAAAGGTTATATTCTATCATTTTGGTATCCTCTCTTAGCATAGTTGGGTTTCCAAGAATCTTTACATTGTCCCATCTTTGATTTTGCCGGATCAGTACCTTCATGTTATTTCTGGGATCAAAAAGCTCTCTGCCTTTATAATTCACATTCACATTGATTTGCTGCACCTTTCTTCTGTTCTCGGATTGGCTTGGAGGTACTATCCTTGCTGCAAGTGTGACGGCTTTTTGATAGACCATATACCTCTTGGTAATAATAGGTTGATTTTGATCTCTTCCCCTATATACTTTCACTACATAATTTCCAGTTTTGGTGACAGGAGGCAACACAAAATTATAATGGATATAAGGGATTCGTGTATCAATGGAATAGTCATAATCCAGGACATTAAACTCATTGTATTGATTGAGATATTCATTTTCCTTAAGGTCTGAAGGAGTCCAATCAAAATTACAGTGAATGATCTTTGCAGAATACATATCAGGATCATATGCCAAGTCATCAAAAGTGAGGTTTAAGGGCACACCACTATTAAGCTCAATTACAGGAGAATTCATCTGAGCAGCAAAGTCACCCGACCGGGGAAACAATCTTACTGACTGGATATTTTCTTCAAAAACCTTATCATAATAGGCTTCCTGAGCCTGGGTAATATGACAAATGTTAACAATTATCAAAAATATAAGAATTCTCATTGCTTTTATCTTCATGATACTATTTCTTCCAAGGTGCTGATTTCTTCTACTAAGTTTTCCCAGGACTGATTCAGTTTTTCCAAATCGGTCTTTTTATCCTGGTATTTCTGATTAATCTTTTCAAGCTTTTCTGTATCAGAGAAAACGTCGGGATCAGCCATTTCTTTTTCTAATTCAGTTTTTATTTCTTCTAATTGAAGAATTTTATTCTCCAGATCGGAAAGTAATGTTTCTTTTTTCTTAAGTTCCTTCCTAGCTTCGTCTACTTCAGTATTAGGTCTTTTCTTTTTCTGCTCTTTTTTTTCTTTTGGTATAACAGCTGTATTGGCCTTCTCTTCTTTCAATTGAGATTTCCAATAAATATACTCTTCATAGGTTCCAAGGTACTCTTTTACCTGTTGATCTTCTATATACCAAATCTTATTGGCTACTCCTTTTATGAAATGTCTGTCATGAGATACCGTAATAAATGTACCCTCATACTGTTCCATAGCTTGGATCAATATGTTGACAGACTGCATATCCAAATGGTTGGTTGGCTCATCCAACAATAAAAAATTTGCTTCAGAAATAAGGGTTTTAGCCAGTGCAACCCTGGATTTCTCTCCTCCAGACAATACTTTTATTTTTTTGAAAACATCATCATTTGAAAAAAGAAAACATCCTAAAACACCCCTGAGCTCTGTTTCTGTTTTACCTGAACCGGCCTGCACCATTTCCTGTAAAATCTCATTATCTACATTCAGAGCCTCTAATTGATGTTGGGCATAAAATGATTTCTTCACGTTGTGACCGTGTATTACTTTTCCATCTACCTTTTCAGTACCACTTATTATCCTCAATAAGGTTGACTTACCTTTTCCATTTGCGCCAATCAACGCGATTTTATCACCTCTTTCAATTCTGGCAGAGGCGTTGGTGAGAATTTTTAGATCTCCATAGGCTTTGGAAACACGATCCACAGTAACCACATCCCTTCCTGATTTCTGAGAAAACTTAAACTTAAAATTCACTGAAATATTATCGTCTACAACTTCATTGACCCTATCCAGACGCTGAAGTGCCTTTACCCTTGACTGGACTTGATTGGATTTCGTGGCTTTAGCCCGGAAACGCTCGATAAACTTTTCCGTTTGTTTGATCATTTGTTGCTGATTTTCGTAGGCATTCTGCTGGATCTCCATCCTTTCTTTCTTCTCTTCTTTATAAAAAGAGTAATTGCCAGAATAAGAAGTCAAAGTCCCATGAGATACTTCTACAGTGGTTTCTATGCAATTATCCAAAAACTCCTGATCGTGAGATACCACCACTACAGCTCCTTCGTAATTTTTAAGATAATTTTCCACCCATTGGATAGAAGGTAAGTCCAAGTGGTTAGTAGGTTCATCAAGCATCAGCAATGATGGTTTTTCCAAAAGAAGCTTCGCCAACATAACACGCATTCTCCAACCACCCGAAAAAGTCTTCAATGGACGCATGAGATCGGCAGTATTGAAACCTATTCCTTCTAAGATCTCTTCTGCCTTAGCTTTGATCGTATATCCTTCATTAGCTTCAAACCTATCTTGAAGCTTAGCCAGCCTGTCAATGACAGCTTCCGAATAATCCGTTTCCATTTGTTTCAAAACCAAATCTATCTCTTGCTGGAGCGCCAAGGTTTCTTTAAACGCCTCCAAGGCAACCTCTAAAATAGGGTCCTCTGACTGATAGGATAACATATCCTGATTCAAAAATCCTATGGTGCAGTCTTTGGCTTTTTGCACTTCACCTGAACTTGGCTGAAAGTCTCCATTGATGATTTTCAAAAGTGTAGACTTCCCGGTTCCATTTAATCCTACGAGTCCAATTTTATCTTTTGGTTTGATATGAAGTGCGGCATTTTCGTACAATGCTCTGCCGCCAATGAAGTAAGAGAGATTATTTATAGATAACATTCTGCAAAAATAAGTATTCTCCCATTTATAAAGGATTTATCTACAATTATTACTTAGAAAGTGTGTTAGGCTAAAAAATTGGGTAAATTGAGTTAATTCATAAAAGTTAGTGATAATGAAAAACTATAAAATTTGTAAAACGCTATTCTTCTTTGCTTTTATTCTGATCTCTATATCCTGCACAGGTCAGAACAAAAATAATGATATCCAATTGGAGACCATTAAACTCCCGCCCGGTTTTGAAATCAATGTTTGGGCAGAAGATGTACCTGATGCCAGGTCCCTTGCAATGAGCGATGACGGTAAGGTTATTTTTGTGGGAAACAGGCAAGGTAAAAACGTCTATGCCCTCAGGGATAGTAACGGGGATGGAAAAGCAGATCAAAAATATACGTTAGCCGAAGGACTTAGGATGCCAAATGGTGTTGCATTCAAAAATGGGGATTTATATGTCGCAGAAGTCAGCCGTATATTGAGGTTCAAAGACATTGTGAATAACCTAGACAACCCAAAGTATGATGTGATATTTGACAAATACCCGGACAAAGCTCATCATGGTTGGAAATTCATCGCATTCGGTCCAGATGGGATGCTCTATGTGCCAGTTGGAGCACCTTGTAATATCTGTGATCCAGAAGAGGAGATTTTCGCAAGCATTACAAGAATTGACGTCACTTCAAGCAATATCCAGCCTGAAATTATTGCTCACGGAGTACGTAATACTGTAGGATTTGCTTGGCATCCCGATTCAAAAGAATTATGGTTCACCGATAACGGTCGAGATATGATGGGAGATGATATTCCGGATTGTGAACTTAATCATGCACCTGAAAAAGGCATGCACTTTGGCTATCCTTATTGGCATGCAGGTGATGTAAAAGATCCAGAGTTTGGAAATAAAGGTAAAGACAAATCTGCTTATACGGCTCCGGCCCTGAAATTAGGTCCTCATGTTGCTCCGCTAGGTATGCGCTTTTATACCGCAAGCCAATTTCCTTCCCAATACAAAAACAATATATTCATTGCAAAGCATGGCTCCTGGAACAGAAGTAAGAAAATTGGTTATCAGGTAACCAATGTAGTTTTGGATGACAAGCAAAACATTATAAAAGAAGAAGTCTTTGCCGAGGGATGGCTGGACCATGAAAGTCAAGATGTATGGGGAAGGCCTGTAGATGTGATGGAAATGCCTGATGGTAGCCTTATGGTGTCGGACGATATGGCCAACTGCATATACAGGATCAGTTATAAAGGCTCGTGAACCTCCAGGGACTTCTTTCTGCAATACTTTTTGCGTTGAGGTAATTTGAAATAAAAAACGCCTCCCGATCGGGAGGCGTTTTTATTAACTTTCAACTTTTTCAGGAGTCCGCGATTCAAGCCACTCGGGTTTGGTGGTTTTGACATTCGCCTGAAGCTGATTGAGTAGGTTGTAAAGTCCAAAATATGTCCTGTTAATATACAAACCATGTCGGGACCCTCTTGCCTGACGGGATTTTTTAAACATTTTATCGTTTGAAATCCTATCTCCCAACTTGAATATCTGCTCAAAATATTCATCATTAGAAAAGTCAAAAGAAGAAACATGAAAGGGTTTTCCCAGCAAAGAAATCATTTCCTTGAAAACACTCTTAAAATATATTTTTTCTTCATCTGTATCCTTATCACTAATAAACTCAAGGCCATAAAAGATTTGATTCAACTCTTCTTCGTTGATCAGAAGATCTTTTTTGATCAAAGAAAAGTAACCTTTATAAAAGTCTTCCGGAATAACTTTTACACAGCCAAAATCAATAATTCCCAATTTCCCGTCATTTTGGATAATAAAATTCCCCGGATGTGGATCTGCATGTACTTGCAGCAGATTATGTACCTGATGATGATAAAAATCCCATAAGGCCTGCCCTATCCTGTCTTTATCTTTCTGGTCTGGATTGGTTTCCAACCATTCTCTGAGATGCTTTCCTTCAATCCAGTCCATGGTAATGATTCTCTGAGCACTCATTTCCTCATAATAACCCGGAAAATTCAGGTTTTCAATATGACTGCAAGCCTGAGAAATCTCTTTGGATCGACGCACCTCGAGTTCATAATCAGTCTCTTCTAGAAGCTTTCCTTCTACCTCTTCCATGTAGTGATCCAGTTCCCTCTCGTTCATGTTCAAAAGACGAAGTGCAAAAGGCCTAACCAATTTTAAGTCGGAACTGACAGAATCAGCAACACCAGGGTACTGAATTTTTACAGCCAGTTTTTTTCCATCTTTCGTTGCTTGATGCACCTGACCAATAGAGGCTGCATTTACTGCAGATTTGGTAAATGTATCAAACATGGTATCCGGAGTTCTTCCGAAATATTTTTGGAAAGTTTTCACCACCAAAGGGTAAGAAAGAGGCGGTGCACTATACTGTGCCATGGTAAACTTATCCTGATACGCCCTTGGTAAAATATTTTTATCCATAGACATCATCTGTGCTACCTTAAGCGCTGACCCTTTCAATTGACTCAAAGAGTTGTAGATATCTTCTGCATTATTGTTATGCAATTCATCTTTTGTCATGGAAGGATTAACTACTTTTTTAGCATAATGCTTCACGTAATTTCCACCCACTTTTGCTCCAGTGCTTATAAATTTCGCTGCCCTTTGTACCTTTGATACAGGGATACTACTTTGTTCTTTAACTTTATTCTCCTTCACAATTCCTATTTATTTTGGTATAAAAACTTCGCAAAATCTACGAAGGTATCTAGGGCACTTTTTCCCATCAGGTCAAACGCAAGGTTAACAGATTTTTCTATCGCAGCATCTGTTTTTTCAAATGCTGGAGAGGTATCCTTTAACCAAAACTGGAAAACAAACCACACTTGTAACCAGAGTGCTTCGTCATATCTATCTGAAATCAATGGCCTATTGGCAATTTCCTCTGTCTCTTTTCCTTCAAGAATAATTTCATTGGCAAAATCCTTGAATTTATCCCTGAACGCTTTTACTTCCATAGGCAAAACACCTTTAGTATTCTTTTGACTCTGATATGATGCTAAAAGATATGACCTGTTTTTCTTAAGTTCTTCTATCCAAGTAAATAAAAAGCCTAATAGTTTTTCTCTGGCACTGTACTCCTTGAACACTTCTTGTGATTCCAGGTTTCCCAAGGTCTCTTCAAAAAGTCTCGTCCATACAGCTGACTTAATTCCCTCGAAAGAAGTAAAATAGGAATAAAAATCTTCCTCTTTCATTTTGAGGTCTTTAGCAAACTTGAATACAGAAGGCGGTTCTTGCCCATGCTCCAAAACATATTCAATATACCCTTGGATAATTTTTGCTCTATAATCTACTTTTGATGCTTTTTTTGCTGTTGTCATTTCCATGATCATTTTAATCTAGTATGGTAACACCTAAAAGTTTGTAAGGGTTTTGATAATATTGAGATTTAACAATCATTCATACCCTAAAATTGTCTTTCCTCATCTGATTCTAGGATTAAAGGTTTCCAAAAAAATTATAAAGTCAACTTGAAATCTATTCAGATTCTTAATATCAAGGGTATTTCACAAAAAAATAAGCCTTCAAAAAAATCTGAAGGCTCATTGAATCATTTATGTTAGCATATATCACTTACTTACTTTCTCAACTACTAAGTTGTGATTGGTATAAATACAGACATCCGCCGCAATCCCTAAACTTTCTCTGACCATCTCTTCAGCTGAAAGTTGCTGGGCAAATTTCTTTAAGGCTCTTGCAGCGGATTGCGCGTACATGCTGCCTGAGCCTATTGTAGCAATTCCCAAATCAGGTTCAATCACATCTCCTGTACCTGAAATAATCAAGATATCCTCTGCATCCGCTACTATCATCATAGCCTCAAGCTTACTGAGCATTCTATCTGTTCTCCATTCTTTTGCCAATTCCACGGCTGCACGTTTCATGTTATTACCGTAAGCACCAAGCTTTTCTTCAAATTTTTCCAGTAATGTAAAGGCATCTGCCGTTGAACCTGCAAAACCTGTCACAATTTTACCATTCTGAAGTTTTCTAATCTTGTTTACTGAACTTTTGGCTACCGTATTCCCCAAGGTTGCCTGTCCATCTGCACCAATTACAATTTCATTGTTATGCCTGATGGCAACTACCGTAGTTGATTTTATTTTTTCCATATTATTTTATTGACTTGAAGCTTAAGAACTGAAATAGACAATATTAATTATTTATTTTTTGACTGATGAGGCGTGAAATAGCTAGAAATATGCCTGTGACGATATAGAATTGAAATAGGTCTAAATATTAGCCTAGAAGGTTTAACCAAAAACCAACTTCACCTTTTCCTGAAATATTTCAACTATATTTCTATTTTATTTAACAAAGTATATTTCAATTGTATTTTGTGAAGTGTTTCATGTTCAATAACCATACAAAAACAAAAAAGTCCTGAGTAAACAGGACTTTTTGACATATTTTATTTTTCTGATTAAATCAAGATTCTCACTGGATCTTCGAGCAGTCCTTTTAGTGTCTGTAAGAATGCAGAACCTACAGCTCCATCCACCACCCTATGGTCACAGGACAGAGTTACTTTCATGACATTCCCAATTTGCATTTGACCGTTTTTAACAATCACTGTTTCTTTGATACCTCCAACAGCCAGGATACACGCGTCTGGCGGATTGATGATAGCAGTGAACTCTTCAATTCCAAACATTCCCAAATTGGAAATGGTGAAAGTATTTCCTTCCCAATCTTTAGGCTGCAATTCTTTATTTTTCGCTTTACCTCCCAATGACTTGGCTTCATTAGATATTTGAGAAAGTGACTTAGTATCTGCAAATCTGATAACAGGGACAAGCAATCCTTCTTCTACAGCCACTGCCATACCTATATGGATGTGCTCATTGTACCTAATTTTGTCTCCTAACCAAGCTGTGTTCACCTTAGGATGCTGACGCAATGCTGCTGCTGATGCTTTGATCACCATATCATTGAATGAAATCTTGACAGGTGAAACCTCGTTCATGCTTTTTCTCGCCTCAATGGCCTTATCCATATTGATTTCCATGGTAAGGTAAAAATGTGGCGCGTTGAATTTACTTTCAGCAAGTCTCTTGGCAATGATTTTACGCATTTGAGAGACTTTTTCTTCTTTGTAAGACTCCTGTCCTATAGCTGGAGCCACTGCTCTATCACTAGTGGCTGCCGGAGCTGTAGCTGGATTATAATTTTCAATATCTCTTTTAACGATCCGTCCATTTTCTCCTGAACCTTTCAAAAGGGAAATATCAATTCCTTTATCTGAGGCCATTTTTTTAGCCAGTGGAGATGCTTTCACACGACCTCCATCTGTAGTATTTGGTGCTGTAGAACCGGAATCTGGTTTTGACTCTTCCTTTTTCTCTTCAGCCTTTGGGGCATCTATTTTCTCCTCTTTCTTATCTTCAGATTTTTCTGACTTGGAAGAAGATTCAGATTCTTCGGACTTTGATTTGTGTGCTTTTAGTAAGGTTTCGAAATCAGCTCCTTTTTCTCCAATAATGGCAATTACCCCATCGACATCTACTGAATCCCCTGTTTTAACACCTATATATAATAAAGTACCATCTTCATAAGATTCAAGTTCCATGGTAGCCTTATCTGTTTCAACTTCAGCAATGATGTCACCTGACTTGACATCATCGCCCTCTTTCTTCAACCATGAAGCAATCGTTCCTTCAGTCATGGTATCACTCATTTTAGGCATGGTGATGAGAGTCGCATTGATTCCTGAGGTATCTATTTCCTCCTTTGATGTTTCTTTTTTATCGTCTGACTTTTCCTTCTCAGAAGATTCAGCTGGCTTTTCCTCTTTCTTATCCTCCTTTTTGGAATCCTCAGAACTTCCGGAATCACCACTTTCAATATCTTTTAATAAAGCATCAATATCCTCCCCTTCTTCTCCAATGATAGCGATGACGCCATTTACAGGTACTGCATCTTTTTCTTCCACACCAATATGTAAAAGTGTACCTTCTTCATAAGACTCAAGCTCCATGGTAGCTTTATCGGTTTCTACCTCTGCTAAAATATCTCCAGGCTTTACAGAATCTCCTACTTTTTTCAACCACGCTGCAATAACACCTTCTTCCATGGTGTCACTCATTTTGGGCATTCGTATTATCTCGGCCATATGTTATTAATATCCAATTCTAAAATTTAAGCAATCCAAAAATAGTTCTTAAAATGTCTACATTCAAATTTAATAGTAGTATTTTCATGATCGAAAACACCTGCTTACTCCATTTTGATTCCAAATGCCGATTGTAAAAAAGACTGAGTACGATCATCCGAGGTGGCAATTCAATGGCCACTTACAAACAATTATCCCAAGCATATTCAGGCCTGCTTTTCCCTTACCTTTTGAAAGAGAAAGGGTTAAAACTCCTGATGGCGACTTTTTAGATTTGGATTGGTTGAAAAATAAATCCAAAAAACTGGTCATCATTAGTCACGGATTGGAGGGGAATAGCAGAAGGCCTTACATGACCGGAATGGCGAAACATTTTTTTTTGAACGGGTTTGATGTCTTGACTTGGAATTATAGAGGATGTAGCGAAGAAATGAACCTCAAACCTATATTCTACCATTCAGGTGCAACATATGATTTGGATACTGTCGTCAGTCATGCAGAGACAAGTTATGAAGATATTTACCTCATTGGGTTTAGTCTTGGTGGTAATTTGACCTTAAAATACCTTGGGGAAACAAGTCGCTGGAAAAAGAAAATAAAAAAGGCTGTAGCCATCAGTGTTCCTTTGGACCTAGAATCATCCTCTATCAAAATATCAACTGGAGAAAACATCATTTATGCAAAAAGGTTTCTCCGAACACTAAAACAAAAAGTAGTATTAAAAGCGCAAAAATTTCCTGATGACATTCCATTAGGAATCCTCAGAAATATAAAGACCCTGAAAGATTTTGATGACCACTTTACGGGTCCATTACACGGGTTTGATGATGCCCATGATTATTACACTAAAAACTCCTCTATGGGTTTTTTGAACAAAATAGAAGTCCCATCATTGATTTTAAATGCGCAAAATGACCCATTTCTGAGTCCTAAATGCTTTCCTGTAACCCTTGGGCGAAAATTAGAGCATATCTGGATGGATTTTCCAAGAACAGGTGGCCATGTAGGTTTTAGCCCAAGAAAGAAAGAGGACATCTATTGGTCAGAAAAGCGGGCATTTGAATTTATCACAATAGATCAGTAATTTTCAGAAAACCATTCGAAATCATGTGCGGTAGATACTCTCTAAGCAAAAGTAAAATTGAATTGGAAGAAAGGTTTCAGGCAGAGATGTTGGGGAGTTTTCAACCAAGGTACAATATTGCTCCAACCCAATTGGTACCTGTTATTACCTCAGATAGCCCAAAAGGATTTTCCTTTTTTTATTGGGGAATAACTCCTGATTTTGCAAAAAACAAACCCGTATCTCAAAAATTTATAAATGCAAAAGCAGAAACAGTCAGCCAAAAAGCTTCATTTAAATCCTCATTTAAATCAAGAAGGTGTCTGATACCTGCCGATGGATTTTATGAATGGAAAAAGGTGGGGAAAAAAACAAAGATCCCGCACAGGTTCACAATTGATAGCGGCGAGCCTTTTGCCTTTGCCGGAATCTGGGAAGAGTATGAAAATGAATCAGGAGAATCCAAACATACTTTTCTGATCCTCACGACAGAACCCAATTCCTTGGTTAAGGATATTCATGACAGAATGCCTGTGATCCTTCATCGCGAGGATGAAAAAACCTGGCTTGACAAATACTCCTCAGAAAGCACTTTGCTAAATATGCTGAAAACTTATCCTACTGAAAGTATGATTAGCTACACAGTATCGCAGCAAGTCAATCAAATCAAAAATGATGATCCTTCCCTGATCAAAAAAACCTCCCCTATGGACCAATTCGGAAACTATACACTATTCGGATAATGATGAAAATAAATATAATTGATTTACATTTTTTAAATACAGAAGAGGCAATTGCCAGTTTCTTAATTGAAACTTCAGATGGGCCATTTCTGATTGAAACCGGCCCATCGAGTACCTTTGATCAACTGGAAAAAGGAATCAAAAGTTATGGGTATGAAATAGCAGATATCAAGCATGTATTGCTTACCCATATTCATTTTGACCATGCAGGTGCAGCTTGGAAGTTTGCTTCCGAAGGAGCTAAGATATACGTCCATCCTATAGGAGTTCCCCATCTGGAAAACCCATCTAAGCTTTGGCATTCAGCAGCACAAATTTATGGTGATCAGATGGAATATCTTTGGGGAAATATGGAAGCAATATCCATTAATCAACTTGAAGCTGTTCCCCATTGTTCCATTCTGAAAATCGGTGATATTGAAATCAAAGCATTACACACTCCAGGGCATGCGAGCCATCATATTGCATGGTTGATTGGTGAAGAAATCTTCACAGGCGATGTTGCTGGGGTAAAAATTTCCAAAGGACCGGCTGTACCTCCATGTCCACCACCTGATATCAATCTGGAAGATTGGAAAAACTCCATTCAACTTATCAAAAATGAAAAGCCAAAATCTTTATACTTGACGCATTTCGGAAAAATAGTCGATATAGAAGAGCATTTAGATGATTTAGAAAAAACACTCGATAGCTGGTCAAATTGGATCAAACCTTATTTCGAGAAAAATACTGATCAGAAGGAAGTAATTCCAATTTTTATGGAATTCACGCAACAACAGCTTAAGAATAAGGGTTGTGATAATGATTTGATTCAGGTATATGAATATGCTAATCCTAGCTGGATGTCTGTAGCAGGTCTTTACCGGTATTGGATATTGAAAAACTCGGGTAAAATCTGATATTTTGTACATCCACATCAAATTTTGCGATTAATCGCATTAAATAAGATATTTGCACCATAGCATCATCTTCTTTTGACCCAAATAACTTTATTTTATGAATAGATCCAAGATAAAAGGAGTGGGACACTATGTTCCAGAACGTATTATCACAAATGATTATCTTTCTTCCATCATGAATACCAATAATGATTGGATCGTAGAAAGAACCGGAATTCAAGAGAGAAGGTGGTTTACTCCGGGCAAAGACACAGTAAACAGTATGTCCGTGGCAGCATCAAAAATAGCCATAGAAAGGTCGGGTTTACAGATTTCGGATATAGATTTTATCATATTTGCTACTATTACTCCAGACTATTTCCTCCCTGGCAACGGTGTCTTGCTTCAAAGAGAGCTCGGGCTCCAAGGAATTGGAGCATTAGATATAAGAAATGCCTGTTCTGGATTTATTTATGCACTTTCAATTGCCGACCAGTTCATCAAAACCGGTATGTACAAAAACATTCTTGTAGTAGGTGCCGAAATCCAGTCTTCAGCCTTAGACAAGAGTGATGAAGGAAGGTCCAGTGCGGTTATATTTGCTGATGGAGCAGGTGCTGCAGTTTTGGGAGTGAGCGATTCAGAAAAATCAGGGATACTTTCAACACATCTTCATGCTGATGGTGATCATGCAGAGGAATTGTATTGCAGCGATCCAGGAAGCAGCAGAGAAGTGAGAATTTCCGCTGAGATGATTGACGCAGGAGATTTCTTCTTAAAAATGAATGGCAATGCTGTATTTAAGCATGCCGTAGTTCGGTTTTCTGAAGTGATTCAAGAAGCTTTGGATGCCAATGGTAAAGATAAATCTGAAATAGATCTGCTAGTACCACATCAGGCTAATCTTCGGATCAGCAATTACATACAACAGAAAATGGGGCTTCCTGATGAAAAGGTATTCAATAATATTATGCACCTGGGAAATACTACAGCAGGAACAATTCCAATAGCTCTCAGTGAAGCATGGGAACAGGGACGAATTAAAGAAGGTGACCTCTTGTGTCTGGCAGCTTTCGGAAGTGGCTTCACCTGGGCCTCCGCACTATTAAATTGGTAATGAATTGCGAAAATAATATTGATCTTGATTTTTGGGATAGCTCAAAATCTTTCTTTTTAAAGTATGAAGAGCAAAAGTCAATTATATTCAAGATCTTTGAAGAGTTATCCAATAGATTTCCAAAAGATTTTCAAAAACAATATTTCACAAAAACCAAAGGGAATAAAATCAGCCAAGGATATAACTTGTACGGATTTCCCTATCAGGTTTTAGACCTAGCACGGGATTTCGATCAAGAATTTGGTTTTAACATCAGAATATTGAATTGGGTCGGTAATGGCTTTTACATTTTTGTTTATGTTGGCCATCAAAAGGCAAAAGAATTCCTTTTAAAAATTTCTGATTCTAAAGACTTTGAAAATTACTACACAGGTAGTGATTCTTTTAATTATCAGGCAATATTAAATGAGAGTTGTAAATTTATTCAGCAGTTCGAGACAAGAAATCACAGAAATATTATTGTCTTTTGGGAGAAACTACCCTTACAAGAAGATTTTAGTGCTAACGTCAAACTATTGGAATTTAAGATAGAAAAGGCATTTGATATTACCGCTTAAGTTTTTCTATTTTGGACAAATTAACCTAATTTAGAACCGGCTTGCGAAGTTTTCGTAATCTAATTCAAACAAAGAAGATCCTTATATGAAATATATTTTTGGTATTCTGTCCTTTTGTTTCATTTGCTTGAATGTATTGGGACAAGCCAATTCCAACGTTGTATCTATATATAATGCAGATTCCACCCTGATGGGTACTGGAATAATGAACAACGGGCTGATGGAAGGCTTATGGAAATTTGAAAACCCTAAAACCAATAAACTTATCCAAACTATTACCTTCCGCTCTGGAAGCAGGGATGGCTTGGCGATCGTTTTTCATAGCAACGGAAATAGACAGCTGGAGGCTGAATACAGGGACAACAAGCTGAATGGAATTTTTCGCGAATATGATTCTACAGGAGCCATGAAACTTGACCGTGTATTCAAAGACAGTGTCGCCATAGGACCGTATAAAGAATATTACGGAAGAGTAGGCCAACCTGACTTTTTCAATCCAAGGCAAATAAAGGTCGAAGGCCAATTTGTGGAAGGCAAGAAAGATGGAAGATGGGTCACCTATTATAACAATGGTGAACCAGCTATTATCCAAAATTTTGAAAAAGGTATTCAACAGGGAACCTATCAGGAATTTGCTGTAGAAGGTGATCTTATTGTCTCTGTTAATTATAAAGACAATCGCCCTCATGGATCCTTTACCAGGTATTCATTTAATAAAATTGTTGAAGAAAAAGGTGAATACAAAGACGGAAGGAAGATTGGCAAATGGGAAGCTTTTTATCCAGGCACTAAAGTCCTTGAATCAGAAAAATATTATGATGAAAGAGGAAACAAAACCGGTGAATGGAAATTTTTCTACGAAAACAGAAGGAAAGCCAGGATTGAAAGGTATGAGAATGATATTCCTGTGGGAACATGGGAAGAATACTTCCCTAACCGAAACTTATCAAAAAGAAAAACATACGAGCTGGGCTTACCTATTGGAGAATATGAAGAATTCCATTCAAATGGAAAGGTATCTGTAAAGGGTCAGTACAAGGGTGGCGTTAAAGATGGACTTTGGAGAAATTATTTTCCTGAAGGGGCACTTTATTCCATTGGAGAATATAGAAACGACCTGAAAACTGGTTTATGGAAGTACTTTAATAAAATAGGAATTCTAATAGCGGAAGGCGAATATAGCCTAGGCTCCGAAAACAGTCAATGGATATACTACTATGATGGAGGCCAATTGAAATCAGTCGGAAGTTATTTCCTTGGTTTTGAAGATGGTGTTTGGGGTCTTTTCTACGATAACAAACAGCTTACGCAAGAAGAGATATGGAGTAACGGCAGGTTGATGAATGTTACAGAATACAATACTTATGATGGAACTTCCACATTGGATAAAGGAACTTTGAAAGATGGAAATGGGACGAGAATCACCTATTACACCACAGGAAAAAAAGAATCTGAAGGAAATTATACAATGGGAAAACCTGAAGGAACTTGGACTTATTTTCATGAAAATGGCAATAAAGCATCCGAGGGTAAAATGGAAGACGGTAAAAAAGAAGGCCCTTGGAGATATTATAATTTGAATGGACGATTAGAACAAATCATCAACTTTAAAGATGATGAAATAGTAACAGAAGAGGATGAGCTAAGAAATGAAATCAGGTTTAATACCTTTGATTAATTGAACCAAACGGTCTATTTCGAGTTATACCTAAAAAGAAAATATGTTCGGACTATTTAAGAAAAAAACAGAAATTGAAAAGCTTCAAGAGGAATACAAGCAGTTGCTTGAAAAATCTCACAAAGTTTCCCACAGCAATAGGACTGAAGCAGACAAGTTGATGGCACAGGCAGAAGATGTTGCCAATAAAATTGATGATTTAAAGAAAAAATAAAGAATTAAAACCGGCCTTGAGCCGGTTTTTCTATTTATGATGCTATTTTTTTAGATTATTTTCCACTTAGCTAGTGAAGCATTTCCAATTGCTTGACAATCACCGTCTATATTAAGTTAAATTCCAAAAATAGGCCCAATATAAAAATTTGCTAAAACGGTTTTGCTAATTTTTTATTACTATTTTTAATATTTTTTCAAAACTTAATTTCATTTTTTAGCGTAAAATCAACCAAACGCACAAAATCCTACTATCATGAAAACTACAATCCTATATCGAATGTGCATGGTGTTGATGCTAGGCATTGGCATCGCTCTGATGAACAGGGCTCATGCAAGTCACCATTACAACGGTAGTGTTTCTTTTCAGGTATTCTATAATGAATTGGCTCCTTATGGAGACTGGGTAATGGATCCGAATCACGGTTATGTCTGGGTACCTTATGTAGATAATAATTTTCAGCCTTACGTTACCAATGGTTATTGGACCATGACCAACTTTGGCAATACTTGGGTTTCCAATTATAATTGGGGCTGGGCTCCATTTCATTACGGAAGATGGTTCTGGGACGATTTATATGGTTGGGCTTGGGTTCCTGGTTATGAGTGGGGACCAGCTTGGGTAAGCTGGAGAACTGGTGGAGGCTATTATGGATGGGCACCACTTGGACCAGGAATGCATGTAAATATTGGAATCTACATGCCTGCTAGACATTGGGTATTCCTTCCTCAGAGAAGATTTAGAGCGAGGTATTTCCATAGATACTTTATACCAAGCTATAATGTGGTAAATGTTTACAATAATACTACCATAATCAACAACACCTATGTAAACAACAATACTACATACTATACTGGTCCTTCAGGAAATGAGCTTCAAAGAACTACCAGGTCAAATATCCCAGTTTATCAGGTTAATGAAACTAGCAGACCCGGTAGAGCAACATTAAACAATAACTCCTTAAATGTATACAGACCTCAAATTGCTTCCTCAAGATCAGCAAATGAAGCTGCTAGGCCACAGAGAGCGATCAAGGCAGAAGAGTTCAAAAGGTCTGACGCAAGAAGCAGAGTCAATAGTGCAAATTCGGGTAATCAGAATACTCAAGGAGTAAGGAGTGCAGGCTCGGCTACGAGAGCTAATAGTCAAGCAGCGAGGACTCAAACTGGTCAACAACCGCAGAATAGAACTGCTGCTCCTGATGCGAGAAATAATAGCCGAAATGCTACTTTGGGTAATACCAATAGCAGGGATAATCAGAATATCAACACTCCTGGAACTAGAAGCAGTACCAGGGTACAATCAGGTACTAACCAAAGAACGGAATCACCATCTGTAAATTCCAGAAATAGCAGGCCTCAAAATAATACTGCTGTAAGATCAGGATCCAATAATAGGTCTAGTAGCCCTGCCGTCAGAAGTGGGACGTCAAATAGACAAAGTAGCCCAACAGTCAGAAGTGGTTCCTCAAGTAGGCAAAGTAGTCCGGCAGTAAGGAGTAGTGCTCCAAGCAGACAGAGTTCTCCTTCTGTCAGGTCGGCGCCAAGCAGAAGTTCTTCTTCTGGCACTTCTTCCAGACAATCTTCCAGCAGAGGTGGAAGAGGCAATAATTAAATCAAACAAGCTATCCCTAATAGGGGTAGCTTTTTTTCTTCTTATATTTTTTTTACAGAATTAAAGAGTTCTAGAAAAAATAGAGCTATTTCCAGATAGAAAGTTCGATATATCCTCTATTTTTTTACTTAAGCTCTTTTATTATTCTCTAAAAATTTACTTATTTGATTCAAATTTTTATTTATGAATCTGATCAACCCAAAAAAATCGCTAGAAAAAACCGGTGGTGTAGTAGAAATGAAGAGCTACATCAATAAATTGAAACTGATAAAAAATCTTTACACAAAAGGAAGTAACACTGCCGGAGAAATGTGTAATGAAGTAGGCATCAGTTTACCTACTGTCAATTCACTTTTGGGTGATCTCATGAGCTCTGGTGAAATTATCAAACATGGGAGGGCAGAATCTCAAGGAGGAAGAAAACCTGATCTTTACAGATTAGCGGATGACTCGTTTTATATCGTTTCTGTAGATATAAATAAATTTAGGACAAGAGTCTCAGTATATAATAGTCAAAATAAATCTGTTTCAGAACCAGCAGTTTTGAAAATCCAACTCAACAATGAGAAGGAGACTTTTGAGAAAATATGCGATTTCATACTGCAACATAAAGATGACACCGGATTAGATGATCAAAAAATAATCGCTATTGGTATATCAATGCCTGGCCTAATTGATTCTGCAAATGGCATTAACCACACTTACCTGAAATTTGGAAAAAAGAGTTTGGTTGAAAATTTCGAAAACAAGCTAGGAAGGCAGGTTTTTTTAGAAAATGATGCCAGGGCAATGACCTTAGCTGAATTTAAATTTGGACATAACGAATCATATAAAAATGTATTGGGAATATTCATAGGTTGGGGTATTGGAATTGGAATCATAATAGACGGTAAACTCTACCATGGGGCTTCCGGATTTGCCGGTGAGTTTAGCCACTCACCTATTTTTGAGAGCCATGACAATAGTACAATAAATAAAAACACCAGTCTTGAAACTGTTGCTTCAGGAACTGCCATTGTAAAGATGGCAAAAGAAGCTATTCAGCTAGACGAGGATTCTATTTTGGCTAGAATGGTAAAGGAAAACAACAATGATATTGAACCGACCCTTGTCGTGGAAGCCGCGCTTACTGGTGATCAAAGGGCTATTACTATACTTTCTGAGGCCGGTCTTTTCCTTGGGAGAGGTATTTCAATCCTAATTCAGCTTTTAAATCCTGAATTGATAATACTTGGCGGTTCTGTAGCAGAGGCAAAACAATACTTGACCATCCCTATTCAACAAGCGTTGAATATATACAGTATGCCAAAAACAAGAGAAAGTACAGAACTACTGATTTACAAATTAGGGAAAGAGGTAGGGCTTCTTGGAGGTGTAGCTGTGGTTAACGAGAAAATATTTGAGGAGATTTTCCAAGCCTAGGAGACAATCTCTTTATCAAGAAGAAAGGAATATAACATGAAATCTTTACTGGTTTTCTTATTCGTACCATTCATATTTCTCCTACCTCTACTTCAGTCTGAGCAAAACTCAAACAAAAAAAAGCCTCTTTTTGAAACGATTCCTTCGAGGAAATCTGGTATAAACTTTAATAATAAGTTAACTGAAGATCGGAGTAATAATATTCTTACGTACGAATATTTCTATAATGGAGGAGGCGTAGCTGTAGGAGATTTTAACAATAATGGGCTTGAAGACATTTTTTTTACCGGTAATATGACCGACAATAAACTTTACCAAAACCTCGGGAACTTTAATTTTAAAGACATCACCAAAACTGCAGGGGTAGCAGGTAAAAAATCTTGGACTACAGGAGTTAGTGTAGTCGACATCAATGGTGACGGCTTCTTGGATATTTATGTATGTTATTCAGGAAATGGAAGCTTGGATAGCAGAAGAAATGAGCTTTACATAAATCAGGGAGACTTGACTTTCAAAGAATCTGCAAAGGAATACGGTTTAGATGATCCCTCTAATTCCACACAAGCACTCTTTTTTGATTATGACAATGACGGTGATTTAGATTTATTTCTTCTAAATCACCACATTGAGGTCATCAATGAGATCGAGTTTGATGAAGCTAGAGAAAAAAAACATCCTTTTGCAGGGGATAAGCTATTTAGAAATGATAACGGGAAGTACATTGATATCAGTGATGAGGCCGGCATCAAAAGTACCGCTTTGGGGTTTGGACTTGGAGTAGTTGCATCTGATATAAACGGAGATGGGTGGATAGATTTATATGTCAGTAACGATTACATAGAACCTGATTACCTTTATATCAATAATAGAGATGGTACATTTACCGATCATCTCCCAACTTATTTACAGCATATATCTCACTTCTCCATGGGTTTGGATATCGCAGATATCAACAACGATGGCCTGGTGGATATTTTTACTTTAGATATGCTTCCCGAGGATAATAAAAGACAAAAACTTTTATACGGGCCTGAAAATTATGAGCAATACGCGCTAATGGTAAACAGAGGGTTTTACCATCAAAACATGCGCAATATGCTACACCTGAATCAGGGGGCTGGGTTATTCAGTGAAATAGGCCAATTGGCTGGAATATCAAATACCGACTGGTCATGGTCAGCACTTTTTTTTGATGCTACCAATAGCGGGCACAAAGATTTATTCGTCAGCAATGGTTATTACCGGGATTATACAAACAGAGACTTTCTCAAATATAAGGGAGACTATTACTTCAAATCTGCTGTGGCCGGTGAAAAAGCCGATACTCTTGAATTGGTAACTTCAATGAGTTCCACTCCTATAGCAAACTATTATTTTGAAAATACAGGTCACCTTCGTTTTGAAAATAAATCCAAAGAGGCTGGAATTGCCCAACCAAATTTTTCAAGCGGGGCAGTCTACGCTGACCTAGATAATGATGGTAATCTGGATCTAATTGTAAACAACATCAATCAAACAGCTTCCATTTATAGAAATACAGGCCATGAAGACAACCGTTACCTCAAAATAAAACTAAAGGGAAATCCGCAAAATCCAACTGGAATAGGAAGTAAAATCCATGTTTATACTCAAAATGGAGAGTATTTTCAAGAACAAATGCCTATAAGGGGATTTCAGTCTTCTGTTTCTCAGGTTATACATTTTGGCTTAGGGAATATAACTGGAGTTGATTCTGTAATCGTTACATGGCCTGGTGGAACATCATCCCGCGTATTGAATCCAAAACTTAACAGTCAGGTTACTATTGAAGCATCTGAGGCCAAAAATAATATTTCCATTAAAGATGAGAACAGGGTTGTATTTTCCCCATCTGATAAAACCCTTCCTTACTCACACGAAGAATATGGATTTAATGATTTCAAAAGACAACCATTATTATTGGAAATGCCTTCCTATCTTGGCCCAATAATGGCGGCTGGTGACATTACTGGAAATGGAAAAGAAGAAATTTTTATTGGCGGCTCTAAAGGATTCCCCGGTAGAGTTTTCTATTTTGAAAATAATGAATGGAGGCCTTTTGATGGCTTTGAGACGAGTGATGAATTTACTGATGCTGACGCGCTGTTTTTTGATGCAAATGGAGATGGATATTTAGATTTATACTTGGCAAGTGGAGGTTATCATGACTATCTCAGTACAGACGAATCCTTACAAGACCGTCTTTATCTAAATGATGGTAAAGGAAATTTAACCCTTCATGATTCCAATATCCCCAAATTGAGAAGCAGTGCTTCAAAGGTAATCAGTGCAGATTTCAATGGAGATGGTTTCCCCGACATTTTTGTAGCAGGAAGACTTATTCCAGGAAAATATCCTGAAACACCAAAAAGTCATCTCTTGATCAATGATGGTACGGGAAAGTTTACTGATCAATCAAGCGATTTCTTACCTCAAGGTGGGAAGTTGGGAATGATCAGAGATGCTTTTGCTATAGACTTAAATCAAGATGGATTTGAAGATTTGATTATGGTTGGGGAATTTACTCCGATCATGTTTTTAGAAAACCAGAATGGTACTAATTTCTTGGATGAAACCAAAAAATACCTCTCTGATAGCCCCTCTGGCTGGTGGACAAAAATTGAGGCTGGAGACTTTACCAATGATGGAAATACAGATTTCATTGTAGGTAACTTTGGGTTGAATTCACAATTCCATCCTACTAAAGAGGAGCCGCTAACACTTTATTATGGAGACTTTGATGACAATACTTCGATCGATCCCATTTTGACCTATTACAACCAAGGAAAAGAATATCCATTTCCAAGCAGGGATGAATTATTGGATCAGATGTATAGTATGAGGAGTAAATTCACAGATTATGAATCTTATGCTTCTGCTGGAATCGAAAAAATCCTTGGAAAAGATGTTGTTAAAAATACCAATAAACTTTATGCCAGTGAATTAAGAACAGTGATGCTAAAAAATAACGGAGGTAGGTTCGAAATTATCAACCTTCCTATAGAGGCCCAGTTCGCACCAGTTTATGCTATTCAGGTGTTCGATTATGATAATGATGGAAATTTAGATTTTTTATTGGCTGGAAATCAATCACAAATTAGATTGAGATTGGGGGTAATAGATGCCAGTTTTGGCCAGCTATTTAAAGGAAATGGACAAGGTCAGTTTAACTTTATTCCACAGTCCGTATCTGGCTTGAATATAAAAGGCGATGTAAAGTCTATTTTAAGTTTGCCTTCAGAGCCAAAAAGACTTTATTTTGGAATCAATAACCAAGAAATAAAAATATTTGATTTTCAATAGGACATATGTCTTTCTTCTACCGCTATATTGCTTTGATATTAGTAACAATTTCTTTTGGTAAAAAAGAATTAAGGGCTGAAAACAAACCTCCAATAGACATTTACATTGATCAGTTGTTCAAAATAACTGAGGTAATGGTTACAGATGTTGCCTCGCCTCCCGCGGCTGCAAGATTTTATGCCTACCCGACATTAGCTGCTCACCTGGCTTGGGAAATTCTAAATGATGCCAATTATAACAAAAATTTATTTACTGTAATCAATCACGACGTCACTCTAGGGTCATATGACACCGAAGGGGTAGATCCGCATTTTGCTTCTGTATATGCAATGTTGGAGGTAGGAAGAAGAATCATGCCCTCCGGAGAGACCTTAACCGAGGTGATGTCTGAGTTTGAAAGGGATTTTTATAAAAATAAATGGATTAAAAAGAAAGAAATTACAAAAAGTAAATCATTTGCCTTACAAGTTGTCGAAAAGATTTTGGACCTGGCGAAAAATGATAACTATTCAAAATTGAGCACACTAATCCGATATAGCCCGAAAAAAGCGGAAGGTTTCTGGTACCCCACTCCTCCAGCCTATATGGCAGCAGTGGAACCCGAATGGCGTACAATAAAAACATTTTTTATAAAAGACCTTGAGCCCTATAAACCATCTCCTCCTGCCGCTTTTTCATTAGATACCAGCAGTTTGTTCTATGATCAACTTACAGAAGTATATGAGGTAACTTCAAGACTTACTGAAACACAAAAGCTTATTGCTAACTTCTGGGATTGTAATCCTTTTATGGTACAATACTCTGGTCATATGGCCATCGGGATAAAAAAGATATCACCAGGAGGACACTGGATAGGAATTACCGGAATAGCAGCACAAAAGGCTAATTTGAATTGGTCAGAAACCCTTTACATCCATACTTTGATAGCAATGGGTATTCATGATGCCTTTGTAAGCTGCTGGGAAGAGAAATATGATTCTGACCGGATAAGACCGGAAACTGCTATCAACAAGTACCTTGATAATTCATGGAGACCATTGCTTCAAACCCCTCCTTTTCCTGAATACACCAGTGGACACTCAGTGATTTCCACCACCAGCGCAGTTATATTGACTGATTACTTTGGTGATAATTTTGATTTCCTAGATACCTCAGAGGTTTATTTTGGCTTACCGGAAAGACACTTCAATTCTTTCGAAGAAGCTGCTAAGGAAGCAGCAATTTCCAGACTTTATGGTGGTATACATTTTAGAGATGCAATTGAAGAGGGTGTCCTTCAAGGGAAAGCTATCGGAAGCTATATTTTACAGTCTTTATCTAAAGAGTTAACAACCCTGGAATATTGATTATTCAACGATGTGAGATTCAATCAGACTGTGGGCTTTGAAAAACTCTCATTTACTGTCTCCAATGTTGCAACCACTCCATAAAGCGCTGATTGTTCGCCCATTTCCGAGAAACCTATTGACTTGTTAAATCCAAGATTCCTAAGACTTTCTTTTACTTCGATACCAAATAGATGCTTTGCTTTGGTGATATTCCCACCAATCACCACATAATCAAAGTTATATTTCAAATCATAGTGATAGATAAACTCAGCAAGGTGTTCTGCATATTCTTGAAATAAAGATTTTAAAGATTCGGCTTTTAATCCATCATCAATAATTTCTTTAAGACCACTATATTTTTTTTGAAGGTTTTTTTCTGCCCAGTTAACAAACCAAGCAGTACCTAAATAATCTTCTGCAATCCCATCTTTAAAAGATTCAGACCAAAGAGCTGCGTCAGTGTATTTTTTGCCAATTTTGAAGGAGGAACCCAAACCTGATCCCAAGGTGATCCCAAAGAGATTTTCGTAACCAACTCCTTTCCCATAATTACTCTCACCTCTCAAAAATGCCTCAGCATCATTGACAAAATATATTAGTTCAGGGGCGATTTGTAGTTTTTGGGAAAGTTCCTTTTTCAATTCAATACCAAAAAGACTTAAAAATTTACCTTGATCCTTAATCCAGAAAACCCCCTTTTCATAATCAAATGGAGCAGGTATTGCCAGGCCAACCACCACTTCATCTTCAAAATTCAAGAATTCTTTAATCAGATCTACCCACTCAGATAAAATTTCATCCTTGCTTCCTAAGGAATTAACTGTTCTCCTACCTCTTCTTAAAAGTGAAGTACCACTGTCAGTTTTTTCAAACAGTGCAACAGAAATATGTGACCCGCCAATATCACCAGCCAAAATTTTGCTATATGCCATCTTGATAATGCTTAAAAATTACTTTGGGTTTAATCAAACCTCTTCTGCATAGTGTTTATAACAGCATGCTAAAAGGTTTTATCTAAATTATGAAAAATAATTAAATCCTCATTTAAGGTTGACCATATTTGTTAATTAAAAGTATCATGAAGATTCTCTTTCGTTGAGTGTATTGGAAAGGACTACCTTTCTTGGTGTATAACCGACTGTAAACTCATCAAGATGAGAAAGCATGGTTTCCATCAGTTTTTCTGAAATCAATTCTAAAGGCTGCTCAATTGCCGTGATTTTTGGTTTATACAAATTAAAAAAATAATGGTCATCAAATGAGACTACTTTAACATGACCCGGTATTTCTCTTCCCAAGGAATCTAAAGCCTGTAATCCTTCGAATGCAAGATAATTAGTTGCAAAAAACACACCATCAATTTCTTCCCTGGATTTAAAAAAATCCAGCAACTCTTCATAAGGCCCCACCTCTGAAAGATTATGAAACTTTAATTCAAACTCAGTAAAAGTTACATCTGCATTTCTAGCTGCCTCTTTGAAACCTGAAGATCTATCCACCATTTGAGTTTGTGATGATTGCACAGTTACAAATGCCAAATTCTTACATCCTTTATTGATTAAATGTTGGGCACCCTCAAAAGCACTCTTTCTATTTTCGACAATCACATGACTACAATCTACCTTGGGCAACCACCTGTCGAAAAGTACTACTGGAAATTCCTCCTTGATTAAGTCTTGAATGGATTCCTCAATATTTGGTGTGGGTGTAATGATGAAGCCATCTACATTTCTCATTTGAAATGTTGAAATCAATTCCTTTGCTTTTTCAGTATCATTATCTGTACTACAATAAATTATTTTATAACCATTTTTGTACGCCTTTTCTTCAATAAACCTTGCAATGGATGAAAAAAACTGATTGGATATATCTTCAGCCATGAAAACAATAATTTTTGATTTCCCAAGTCTCAGACTTTGTGCTACATGGCTTGGCTTATATCCAACTTCTTTAATATAATTTTTTACTTTTAAAATGACTTCATCACTGATTCGTTGCTCTCTGGCCTTTCCATTGATAATGAATGAAACAGTAGTAATAGATACCCCGAGAGCCTTTGCAATATCCTTAATCGAAACTCTTTTTTTTGCCATAAATTATTAAAACCCCATTCGCTTAGTAAAGCAATATGGGGCTTTAATTGATTAAAGTCAAAGGCTTGGACTTTAAGGCTTGTACATTTCTTGGTAAATGGCATTCAATAAAATCCTATCTTCCGAATCCTCATTGTACTCCCAAAACATAGCACCGCCTAAATTATTATTTTTTATGAATCCTACTTTTGCAGCAATGGATTCCGGGTCTTCATATGACACAAAAATATTTTCATCAGAATTCCATAAAAAAGGAGCTTTTGATTCATCATCCCAAAACCTTTGGAAGTTATTTTGAGCTTTAAGGTTTAGGATATCCTTGTAAGGGAATGTTCTATTCCAGTCACCTACTTGATAGAGACCATTATTTTCAGGATTGACATTTTTCCAGCTTTTTCCATAAAAAGCTATTCCCATAACGAGTTTTTCAATTGGAACACCTGCTTCCACATGATCAAAAACTGCCTGAGCGGCTGACCTTCCGTTTTCCAAGCGGTTGTGAAGGTTTGTATGATGTGCTGTGGTATCAGTTCCGGGGCCAACAAAATCATAAGACATTATATTTATGAAATCTAAGTATCTTGAAGCACTCTCAAGGTCATTGACATCCAAGTAGGATTTGAAGCCCGCTGAAGCGATAGTGTTGAGGTAATATTTACCTGTCACACCCTCCAAGCTATCCAAAGCCTGCCTGACAGATTGGAGCATGAATACAAAGTTATCTTTGTCCTCCACTCTGTATACGTTTCCATCTCCCTGCATTCCAGGATACTCCCAATCGAAGTCCAGACCATCCAAATCATGTCTGATTAAATATTCAATTGCTGATTTGGTAAACTCCTTTCGGGAGTCTGAAGTCAAGACTGCATCGGAAAAACCTTTCGACCAAGTCCATCCTCCAATTGAAATCAAAATTTTTAAATCGGGATTTTTTGATTTTAATGAATGAAGCCTTTTGATGTTTTCGGTATCCTGCTCAAATCTCCCCTCACCTTCAGTTACCAAGCCATCGATGACATTAGCAAATGCGTAATTTATATGAGTAAGTTTTTCTGCTTGTATTTGAGCAGTATCTACCCCTTTCCAGCCAGCCACATAACCAATTATTTTTTTCTTTGATTCTTTCTCTATTGGTTGCACAGCTACCTGTGATTTGGAGCAAGAAAAAGAGATAAAGCTAACTAAAAGAAAGACAATGATTTTATTTTTATGCATGTTCATAGTTGAATTAGAATAAAAAAGGTGCCCAAGAGCACCTTTTAAAATTTTAAATAATGTCAATATCAATTACCTCCATCCCACCAAACCTTAGTCATTAGGAAGTCTCCTCCCATTCTGGCTCTGGCTAGCTCATATTCCTGCGGATTGGCTCCAATTTCAGCCTCCCAGTACCTAAGCCTTCTTGGAATTTCATTAGCCTCAAACCTATTTGGATCTTGAGTAGGTTCCAGTACAGGATAGCCTGTTCTTCTCCAGTTAGACCATGATTCAATATCATTCAACCAGGTAGCTGCCCAGTACTCCTCAGCAATGAGTCTTAGTTTATCTTCATTTGAAGCAGAAGCGAAGCCTCTTCCTTGAATATATGCCTCAACTTCACTGGCACTCCTAGCAAAAGAATCATCAAAAGCTGTCCAATAATTGATTGCTCCAGCAACACCATTTTCAAAGTGTCCACTTGCATCTGAACCAATCCAACCTTTTACAGCAGCCTCTGCCTTCATAAGCTCAGTCTCAGCATACGTGATCAAGAAATATGGATCTTCCCAATCCATGTATTTAAGATTTAACATGGAAAACATCCTATTTCCTACTTCATCAAAGAGCGCATGCTCTGATGCTGGCAAGACATTTTTGATGGTCGTAGAGTTATATCCATTAGGCATTCCTCTTTGTGCATCAGGATCCGTATTCCAAGTACTTGGATCTGCATCTGGGTCACCTATACCTCCTGAGACTATCATTAACCTAGGATCATTATTTTCTTTCATCCAATCAATAAATGTTTTACTCACTTTTGCAAAACGTGAATACTTGTAGGTATTCCAATAACCATCGTTCAACCCGTTTCTGTTTACACCAATTGGTCCTGTATCAAATTTAATGATGGCATTATCTGAAATTGATGTAAAAGTTCCATTTCCAGCAGCTTCGGTGAATACTTGCCTGGCCTTCTCAGGGTCCACATTACTCATACGCATTGATATTCTCATCAAAAGCGCATTGGCAAACTTTCTCCACTGATCTATATTTCCTCCATAGATAAAATCCTGATTACCCAATCCTCTAGCTGAGCTACTGAACCTATCTCTTGCTGCTTTCAGTTCTTCCACCATATCATAGTAGATATCCCTTTGATTGTCATAAGCAGGGAACCAGTTATCTTCACTTTCCAATCCCCTCCCAGCTTGGAAATAAGGTACATCGCCGTATAAATCCGTCATTCTATGTAAGTCAAAAACTCTCAAGACAGATGCAGCTGCATTTACGTTTGCTTCGTTGGCGTCATCTCTAGTATTTGCAATAACATGTGCCAATAAGCGAATAACACCAGTGTAGTGTGTTTCCATATATGCGCCACTGTATTGGGCATTATAGAAATATTTATCTCCACTGAAGAAGGCTGCTAATGAAGAAGTATGTTGAATGGCAGGTGCTGCATAGAGCATATTTGCCCTCGTATTTTCATATTCTCCGGCTATCCTCAAAGTGGCTAAAGAGAACAGGTATTGATCATCCATCTCCGTAGCGGCGTTGGGATCAATATTCAAGTCTAAAAGAGCATCTTCATCACATGATGAGAACACTAACATGAGTGCCAGGAATAAGCCTGTTATTTTATGTATAGCTTTCATTTTTATCAAGTTTAATTTTTTAAATAATCCAGCTTAGAAATTAAGATTAATATTGAATCCTAGATTTCTAGTCAAAGGCATCGCGAAGTATTCAAGACCTTGTGCATTGCCTGATACCGTATATCCTGACTCTGGGTGGATATTAGGAACATTTGACCAAAGTAAAGCCAAGTTTCTTCCAACAACTGAAATTGAAGCTGCTTCAAATGGGGTCTTAGCCAGAATGCTATTTGGAAGTGAATAACCAAATGATAATTCCCTTAATTGAATGAAGGAAGCATCATAGACAACATTCTCAGTAACCATAGCATACCTAGAGTAATAATTATCGATCCAATAATTCTCATTATCTCCTGCAACAGCTGGTATATTCCAAGTTCTGGCCTCTCCATTCCTATCAACACCATTGATAGTCAATCCACTTTCTCTCCCTACCAAAGTCTCTTTATGGAGACCATTTGCATAGGCTAAAGCGTTTGTACCAGACATAATACTACCTCCATACCTCATGTCAATCAAAACCATAAGTCTGAAGCCTTTGTAGGTGAAATTATTTGACAAACCTGCTGATACAGGATGTCTACCTTCAGCTAAAGTTTCAAGTCCGTCTGTCCAAACCGGCAAGCCGTCATCATCATACACTTTTTGACCATCTATCATTAAATGTTTGAATCCAGCAATCATACCTAAAGGCTCTCCTACAATATGTCTTATCCTTTCCCTTTGTCTTCTGGACTCATCCAAATTGATAAATTCTATAGGATCTCCGGCGGCATTATTACCTAAGCTTAATACCAAACTTTGGTTATTGGCATAATTCAGTGAGAAATCCCAGCTAAAATCTCTCGTTTTGATTGGATTGACATTTAATAACAATTCAACTCCCCTATTTCTCAATTCACCAATATTGATTATCGTAGAAGGGAACCCTGATGTAGCAGATATTCCTGTAGCAAGGATATCATTTGTGGTGTTACGATCATAATAAGCGACATCTAAACCAACTTTATTATTGAAAAATCTGAAATCAAAGCCAAATTCATATTCTGTAGATAAATATGGTTGTAGTCCTAAATTAGGAATTGAGCCATTATTGATTTGGCCCAAACTTCCTCCAAGGTGTCCGGCGCCAACAAGACCATAGGTCAGGTTAAGCGCATATGGATTGGGTGCTCCTCCACCTGTTTGTCCCCAAGATGCTCTAAACTTTGTAAAAGTGATGAAATTTGGCATTTCTAGCACATCACTCAGAACAAAACTTGTCCCTACCGATGGGTAAAACAATTTGCTGTTTTCCGGTGCTAAAGTAGAAAACTGATCCTGCCTTGCTGTCATATTTAAGAACAGGAAGTTTTTGTATCCAAAGTTGGCAGAGCCGAAGAATGAATTGATACCCCACTCTGAAAAACCATATCCAACCTGAGGTGCAGCTACATTCCTTACACTATGGAAAAATGGCACTACCAAATCATTGCCACCACCTGATAAAGATTCTGAACTTCTTCTCATTCTATTGGCACCTAGCATTGCATCAATAGAAAAATCTCCAATTTCCTTCTGAGCACCTAAAAACAAATCTAGGTTATCCTCTCTGAGTGATCTCTTGATCACGGTATAATCACCCCTTGGCTTATAAGCAGTGCCATAGGCCTCAAAGGTATCATCTGTCCTGGATTGAAAGTCAGTACCTGCTCTACCCATAATGTAAAGCCAATCTGTGATGTCATATCTCAAAGAAAATTTACCCAGCACCCGATCTGTAACATCTTGTCTGGAAAATTGGTAGGCGGCCCAATAAGGGTTAGTAAGGAACACATTGTCTGTATAGCCTAATTCAAAAAGATCTTCTCTAGCACCTAATTTATCTCCAGGACCTTTCATTGCGTCAAATGGTAAGTTTCCCGGCCTTGTGATTGCTGCAAAATTTGCATTACCGGGAGAATCGGACAACCTTGGTCTATTATTTCCCAATTGATTGGAGTATTGAGCGCTGAAATCCAAAGTCAATCTTTCCCCGAGTTTACTGTTGATATTGACATTGAGTACTTTCCTCTTAAAACCGGCATTCGGCATAATATCTTCATTCACTAGATCTGAATAAGCAAATCTGTAAGTGGCATTTTCATTTCCACCACTTAATGCAACTGAATTATTAACAGTCACACCTGTTCTGTAAAAATCATTCAGCCCTTCTCCAGTATGCGAATAAGGTCTAGAAACTCCATCAAACTGTGGAGAATTGGCACCAGTGTACCTACCTCCCCAATGTCCTACTCCTACTTCACGGGCTTCATTGGCACTTCCTGGCATAATTCCATCTCTTCCTGGCCCATATTCCCTTTGGAAATCAGTGCGATCCCACGCACGATCAAATGTCACATTACTATTTAAAGAAACTCCGATTCCTTTTCTAGCCTTACCTGACTTGGTTGTGATCAACACCACACCATTGGCAGCTCTTGCACCATAAAGTGCAGCTGCTGCATTACCTTTAAGTACAGATATACTCTCAATATCATCGGGATTGATGGAAGCAAGTCCATCTCCTGAGTCATTTCCTCCCCACATACCTGCACTTCCAAGATTTCCAGTTTCAATCGGCATACCGTTTACCACATAAAGTGGTTGGTCATTACCGGTAAGAGAAGAACCTCCTCGTATCACCACTCTAGTGGATCCTGCTGCTCCTGAAGCTGGAGGTGAAACGTTGACACCTGCAATTTTACCTGTCAATGCGTTGCCGAGGTTCACAGCTCGGGATTCTGTAAACTTATCTCCACTTACTTGAGTCACTGAGAATCCAAGAGCCTTTTTATCCTTCTCCATACCGAAAGATGTGACCACAACTTCAGCAAGGTCTGACATATCATCCTCGAGTGTCACGTCCAAAGTACTGCGGTTCCCAACTACTATTTCTTGTGTAGTAAATCCGATGAATGAAAATGATAAAACTGTATTGTCTCTTACAGTAATTGAATATCTACCTTCGATATCCGAGGTAGAGCCGGTGTTGGTTTGCTTATCCAGGATATTCACACCCGGAATAGGTTCTCCAGTAGGGTCTACAACCGTTCCAGAGAGTACGCGTGTCTGAGAGAATACTTCCTGAAGAGAAGAAAGTCCCAAAAACAGCACGAACATCATTGGTAAAACTTTGTTCATAAAATTTAGTTTAGGGTTAACTTGATCTATTTTAATTCTGCGGTAAAAAACTTTGTCAAAGTTCTGATTAAATTGATATTTACCATATAAACATACTTTTATAGCAAATAAATTAACTTATAAAGAATAATATTC
>NZ_REBN01000141.1 GCF_007692705.1 Mongoliibacter sp. | reverse complement strand
AAGTGAGCGGGAACATTTTAACACCAAAAGACACCGATGATGGGGCATACCACCTTTTCTTCTCTTATCTTAATTGTGTGGTTTATTGATAATCTTAATCCGCTTTTTTTTCTTTAATTAAACCCAGATGTGCCGCAACCATTTTTAAAGTGCCATAATCATATATTCCTGGCATTTCTTGCCTTATTTTCACCAGGTCAGCATCGAATCTTTTTATGATAGAAGAAATTTCTTCTATCAATTCAGATTTCATATGGGATGAAAGCAATACTCTTCCTTTTTGAATTCCTTTTGCCAAATGTCCTTTTATAGTAGATTCAGCAAGTCCTCGCTGAAGGGCAATTTCTTCAATACTAGCCCCTTGATCACTCATAAGATAAGTTATTTCGTAAGTTTCCCCTTTTTCAAGCTTTACATTAGGGCTTCCTTTTTTCCTTTTTCCCGTTTTGTTTTTCAAAAATTTCGGATTTTCTTTAGCCAGCTTTTCAGCTTCTTTAGCCAGTTTAGACCGCAGCGAAGATACCTCAAGATCTATTTTTTCTAATTTACCTATCGGAGAACCTTCGATGACGGAAAGTATAATTTTTGCTACTTTCTTTATTTGGACTATTTTTTTTAAAATAGATAATTGTACTTCATCAAGCTTGTCTCTGTATGTCTGAGTCTTTGATAACCTATCTACCTCTGCATGGTGTATTAGAAGTTTGAAAAGGATGTTTTCTAACTTATGCTCATAATATTGTTCAGCTTTTTCTAGTCTTTCTTGAAGCAATGCTATTTCTTGGTTGTAGATAAGCCTATTGAGTTGATTTTGGAATTTGCCTAAATAATCAAGCTCCTCAGAGATTAAGCTTTTTAAATTACTCATGGCTTTTCTCATTTCTTCATCCTCAAACTCTAAGCTACTGTCAGCATTTTTCTCAAAACTTTGTATTGAGTCTAATATATCTTTGAAATCAAAAGTTTGGATGGCAAGTTTTTGTACAAAATTGCTTTGCCTATCTTCTAATATTTTCTCTAAAGGCGGAAGGGCTTCGGTGCTTTTTGAAAAATTCACAACACTTTGATCATTATTGATGGTAGCTGGAGAAATCCTGGTTCTTAAAATAAGTCCATCCATTGACCTTAATCTACTCAATGCTACGTATACCTGACCAGGAGCAAATGCCTGTCCTACGTCAATTATTGCTTTTTCAAAGGTCAATCCTTGACTCTTATGTACGGTGACAGCCCATGCAAGCTTTATTGGGAATTGTTCAAAAGTTCCAATAACTTCTTCTTCAAGTTCCTTTGTGTCTTCATGAATAACGTACTTCTTGTTTTCCCAACTCTCTTTTCTCAGTTTGTATCCATCTTCTCTTCCTTCGAAAGTCACGATTATTTCATTGGAGGAGAGTTCTTTTACTTTTGCCATTTTTCCATTAAAAAATTCAGAAAAACCACTAGTATCATTTTTCACAAACATGATTTGAGCACCTACCTTGAGCTCCAGTATTTTAGGAAGTGGAAAAAGATTCTCAGAAAAATCATTTGCTATTTCAGCCTCATATTGATACAACTTTCCAGGTAACTCATTCAATGCTTTACGATTGATCTCCTCAGCTTTGTAATTGTGGGTAGTAATCGTAATGGCATCCTCAATACTTTTAATTTCCTCGTGAGACTTGAAGTAAGAATTCAGAATTTTAATGTCGTTTTCTGTTACTTTATTTTCTCTCAGATTATTGAGAATTTGGATGAAAGTATTGTCCTGCTGCCTGAATATTTTATCTAATTCCAAGTAGACCATTCCAGAGTTTCTCAAACCATGTGCTTCGAAAAAATGCATGCTTCTGTAAAACTTCCCCAACACTCTCCATTCATGATCCTTAACGATAGGAGGTAATTGAAATAAATCCCCAATCATTAATAATTGTACTCCTCCAAAAGGTTCATCGAAGTTTCTTTTTATTGTTTTTAACCTGAAGTCAATAGCATCCAATACATCTGCCCTTAACATACTAACTTCATCTATAATCAATAGGTCAATCGACTTTAGAACACTTCTTCTTGCGGCATTCAATGGATGTCTCCTACTCAGTGTTTGCTGGGTATAAAAATTTGCTCCAGTACCAAAATTTCCGTCTGGTTCTTGTGTGGGTAAAAATGAACCTAGTGGCAAAAGAAATTGAGAATGGATAGTTACTCCTTTGGCATGCAAGGCTGCGATTCCTGTAGGAGCTACTACCACATATTTTTTGTATGTGAGGTTTCCCAAACTTCTTAGAAATGTTGTTTTTCCGGTTCCAGCCTTTCCAGTTAGAAAAATAGGGCTGTTCGTGCTATTTACAAACTGGGCAGCCAGCTCTAGCTTGTCAGTAACTTGATCTTCCATATTTTAAAATTAGCTTAAAATGGTTCTTTAAAAGAGGATTAACCGTTTAAGTTCGCAAATCTTTTAAAAAAATGTAACTTTGCCCAAGCTAGATAGTTGTCATACTAACTATTAAAACACGAAGTAAATGTCAAAACATATTGTAGTAACAGGAGGCACCAAAGGAATTGGTAGAGAAATCATTGAAAGGTTTGCCAAGAAGGGTTTTGATATCTCTACCTGTGCAAGAAATGAAGCAGATCTGAATGAACTCAAGGAGTATTTCAAAAAGAATTTCCCCAATCAGAAAATACTTGTTGTCAAAGCTGATCTATCAAAAAAAGATCAGGTTATTGCCTTTGCAAAGAAAGTGAAATCGGAGATTGGCCCTCCAGAAGTACTGATCAATAATACAGGAGTATTTCTTCCAGGTGCCATTCATACTGAACCTGAAGGTAATTTGGAATTGATGATTGAAACCAACCTCTATTCTGCCTACTACTTGACAAGGGAATTTACAGCCGAAATGATTGAGAGGAATTCAGGGCATATTTTCTCGATTGGTTCCATTGCGGGATTGACTGCTTATGCTAATGGAGGTAGTTATGCAATATCTAAATGGGCAATGTTGGGTTTTACCAAATGTTTGAGGCAAGAGCTCAAAGATTTTAATGTTAAAGTTACATCTATTTTGCCAGGCGCAACTTTTACAGCCAGCTGGGAAGGGGTGGAGATTCCAGAAGAGCGTTTTATGAAAGCCTCTGATGTTGCAGAGTCCGTTTGGGGAGCTTATAACCTTTCTCCAAGTTCAGTTGTTGAAGAAATAGTAATCAGACCACAATTAGGAGATCTATAAATCCCATGGAAACCAAAGCATTATTGAAACGAATTAAATACTGTAACAGCCTGACCAGCTATTCCCGAAGGAAAACCATCCCAGTTAAAGTGGGCGATGTTATTATAGGTGGAAATAATCCTATTGTCGTGCAGTCAATGACTACAGTAGATACTATGGATACGGAAGGTTCTGTGGAGCAATGTATCCGCATGATTGAAAGTGGCTGTCAGTTGATCCGTATCACAGCTCCCAGTATTAAGGAGGCCGAAAATCTTCAGAACATCAAAGACGAACTGAAGAAAAGGGGTTACAATACTCCTCTAGTGGCAGATATCCATTTTACTCCAAATGCTGCGGAAATTGCTGCGAAAATTGTAGAGAAGGTTCGTATCAATCCTGGGAATTACGCAGACAAGAAAAAATTTGAAGTCATTGAATATACTGATGAAAGCTATCAAGAGGAGTTAGAAAGAATAAGAGAACGTTTCCTTCCTTTGGTTAAAATCTGTAAAGAACATGGAACAGCCATGCGGATAGGAACCAATCATGGCTCGCTTTCTGATCGTATCATGAGTAGGTATGGAGATACCCCGCTTGGTATGGTAGAGTCTGCTTTGGAATTTTTGAGAATATGTGAGGATGAAAGTTTTTTTGACATAGTGATCTCCATGAAATCATCCAATACACAGGTGATGGTACAAGCCTATAGGCTTCTGGTTCAAAAACTTGAGGAAGGTGGTTTCAAACCCTATCCTTTACATTTAGGAGTAACAGAGGCGGGTGATGGAGAAGACGGTAGAATAAAGTCTGCTGTTGGAATCGGGACGCTTTTGGAAGATGGACTTGGAGATACTGTCAGGGTATCTTTGACTGAAGATCCTGAATTTGAAGCTCCTGTTGCAAAGGCACTGGTTGATCGCTACGAAAACAGGAAAGGTCATGATCCAATTCCGGAAATCAATGAATATCCTTTCTCACCTTTTGAGTATAGCAAAAGAGAGAGCGCTGAAATATATAATTTTGGAGAAGGGAATGTGCCAAGGGTAATTGCTGATATTTCTTCCATAGAAAATATCTCTCCAAAGGAAATGAAGCAGGTAGGACACTTCTACCTTCCAGAGTTGGATAAGTGGAAAATGAATGACCAAGGAGCAGACTTTGTGTTTACAGGGTCTAATCCTATCCCATTCATGTTACCAAATGGGATGAAGGAAATCCAAAATTTCCCAATTTGGAAAAATACAGAGGATAGAGACAATAAATTCCCGGCTTTTAGTCTTTCTGAATTTAAGGAGTCTTCTGAATTACACCCTTTATTGAATTTTTTGTTTCTCAATGTAGCGGAAATAGAGCGGGCTATTCCTCTGATAAAAGGTAGGAATGATTTGGTCATTATTCTTCATACATCAAATACCCATACCTATCCGGCTTTGAGGAGAGCTTTTGTTTCTTTACATGAAAATAATGTCAAATTACCAGTGGTGGTAAAAGTTGAATACGTTCAACAAAGTAATGATAAAACTATGCTTTACACCGCTACAGATATAGGCGGTTTATTGATTGATGGCTTAGGCGACGGAATTATGATAGGAGGGAATGCTTATCAGGCTCTGTCAAGGGAATCTAAACTAGAGCAAATCAAAACCCATAATTCCATTAGTTTCGGGGTATTGCAAGCTGCCCGCACCCGTATGTCCAAGACGGAATACATTTCTTGTCCTTCTTGTGGAAGGACCCTTTTTGATCTGCAGGAGACCACAGCCATGATCAGAAAAAGGACAGATCACCTGAAAGGGGTGAAAATTGGAATTATGGGATGTATTGTGAATGGACCAGGAGAAATGGCAGATGCAGATTTTGGTTATGTTGGGTCCGGGAAAGGGAAAATTACACTCTATAAAGGTAAAGAGGTAGTGAAACGCTCAGTTCCTTCTGCCAAAGCTGTGGATGAACTTATAGAAATCATCAAAAAAGAAGGCGCTTGGACTGAACCAGAGTCCTAGTATTTTGTTACAATAACGAATCCAAATACAAGACAAATAAAAAAATGTCAAAAAATAGACTTAAGGAATTTTTTAAACTTGGAGAAGTTGGGAATTATTTCTTCAGAGTTTTTCAAAAACCAGATCCAGAAAAACCTTCGAATTTTAATTTGAAAATGATGCACGGAATAAATAAGATCTCAATTCTTATGTTTTTAGCTGCCATTATTATTTGGACAGTGAAGCGGTGTGCTTGATTTATAATTTATATTGATATATTGATTACGATTTTCATTGTCGGTATTTCGATATAGTTTACTATGGATATTGTTTTTTTCAGAGAGTATTGCCTTTCGAAAAAAGGTGTTGTAGAAGATACCCCTTTTGATAATAACACCCTTTGCTTTAAGGTAGGTGGAAAGATTTTTGCCATAATAGATATTGAGCTATTTGAAAGTGTGAACTTAAAATGTGATCCGGACTGGGCTGAGGAATTAAGGGAAGAATACGTTGATATCGTTCCTGGCTACCATATGAACAAGAAGCATTGGAACACAGTAGCGTTCAATAAAACTGTTGCGGATAAATTAATTTTAGAACTGGTGGATCATTCTTATGAAATGATTTTGGATACACTACCCAAAAAGGTGAAAGACCTCATATCCAAATCATGAGTTTACTTAAAATAGAACATATTGATAAGTATTATGAAGAGGGAAAACCTGTATTAAAAGATTTTTCATTGGATTTGCCAAAAGGTAAAATAACCTCTTTGATAGGGGAAAGCGGATCCGGAAAAAGCACCTTACTCAGAATTATCGCTGGGACGGAAAACAGAGATTCTGGAGAAGTGTTTTTAGCAGGTGAGCGAATTTTAGGGCCAAAAGAAAAATTGGTTCCTGGTTATGATGAAATCCAGTTGGTTTATCAAGATTATAAGCTTTTTCCTAATAGTACTGTTGAAGAAAATATACTTAGACCTCTTTTGCAATATGACAAGGATTATCGGGCGCATCGGTTGGACACGATCCTTGCTCTTTTGAGATTAAGAGACTTTAAGGATAAATTCCCAAGGGAATTGTCTGGTGGACAACAGCAAAAAGTTGCAATAGGAAGGGCATTGAGCCTTGAGCCTTCAGTGATTTTACTGGATGAACCATTTTCAAGCTTGGACACCATTCAAAGCAGGGAATTGATTGAAGAATTAAAGCTGATTTTCCAAAAACTGAATATCACAGTACTCTTTGTTACTCATGATTTAGATGATGCTTTACAGATGAGCGACTCTCTGGTTATTATCCGAAGAGGGAGAATCATTCAATCAGGAGATGCAGCTTCAATTTTTCTTAAACCAAAAAATCTCTATGCTGCCAAATTATTCAGTTACCTAAATGAAATTCCCCATACCAAAAACACCTATATCAGGCCATCTGATTTGTTTTTATTCAAAACCAGTGGGCAAAAGGCGAAAGTGGTCGATAAAAAATACCTGATCCATTATAATCAACTCACGGTGCAACTTTCAACAGGGCAATTCTGGAAAGCGGAAGATAAAAAAAGAGTTTTCAACGTTGGAGATAAGGTTTATTTGAAATGGGAAAAGGATAAAGAAATATCCTTTCAATAAAAATCCCCTGGGTAGGGGATTTTTTTAATCTTCTGAATCTTCATTGGTATGACCATTTTCCAACTCTTCTTCGGTGGCTTCCCTCACTTCGAAAACCTCTCCGTCGAAATGAAGGTCAAAGCCTACCAGAGGATGATTGAAATCTAAAAGGACATTATCACCTAAGTCTTTTATAACCTTAGCCTGCATTGGGTACCCGTTTTCATCTATAAGCGGGAGGAAATTGCCTTCTTCCAACATCCCGGGTTCAAAGCCCTGCGCTTCTGAAAATTGTGTTTTGGGAAATTCCATCACCAATTCCTCCGATGCTTCACCATAGGCCTCTTCTGTTTTTAGTACAAAGTTGAAACTCTCACCTTCCTTTTTTCCGGAAAGTGATTCTTCAAATTTTTCAGGTAATCCACTGTTACCGAAAAGAAAGTAAAATGGATCTTCTTTATCCCTAACTTCCACACTGAACGGAACAGATTCAATTTCATCCTCCTCTTTACTTACTTTCAACTCGTAGGTGAGGCCTACGATCATTTTTTCTGCTATTTCCATAATCTTTGATATTCAAATACAAAACTACAATTATTTTATTGCCCCATTTAGCATAACAACAAAAATGCTAAACATACTTAGAACGAAGCAAAGCATGATCATTTTCTCTTTCTTTTTGATAGTAAAATATGCCGAAGCTATGAAAATGGCAGTGAATAAAAGTCCAAAAATAAAAATCACCCTGAGGTAAAGTGATTCAGAATTATGGAAGTATGGCGCATTTTCATTGTTGGGTAGAAGAAATATGTCCTCGTCCAACCACTTTGCACCGACCCATTCTCTTAGGTAAGAGTACGCGAAAATTCCCGAAGAGACCAGTGCTGCAAATTTTATAAAAAAGCGATTCATCCTATGAGATTTTAAAATATGGGGTTTTAGGCTAACGTTAGTTATGCAATAACCCCCTATTTTTGGATTTATTTTAAACTACTATGTTGACGATTTTCCCTGGAATGACAATGACTTTTTTAGGAGTTTTTCCTTCAACCCACTTTTGTACTGTATCATCAGACATAGCTGCTTTTTCGATCTCTTCTTTAGAAAGAGCTAGTGAAAGTGTCAACTTTGTACGCATTTTTCCATTGATAGAAACAGGGTATTCATGGTTACTTTCTACCAAGAACTCTTCTTTGAATTCCGGGAAAGTAGCATAGATGACAGAATCTTTATGTCCTAACAATGTCCAAAGTTCTTCCGCAATATGGGGCGCATAAGAAGACACAATCACAGCCAAAGGTTCCAGGATTGCTCTTTTGTTACACTTTTGGGCAGTCAGTTCGTTGACGCAGATCATAAAGGAAGCCACAGAAGTATTGAAAGAGTAATTCTCTAAATCTTCTTGGGTTTTCTTAATGGTCTTATGTAAAGTCTTCAATTCCTCAGCGCTAGGCTTGTCATCAGAAATGGAAATATTACCATTGTTGTCATGGTAAAGCTTCCAAAGCTTTTTCAAGAATTTGGACACACCGTCAATACCGTTGGTGTTCCAAGGCTTAAACTGTTCTAAAGGACCCAAAAACATTTCATAAAGCCTTAAAGTATCTGCCCCATATCTTTCTATGATGTCGTCAGGGTTGACCACATTATACTTTGATTTGGACATTTTTTCCACTTCGGCACCGCAGATGTATTTGCCGTCTTCCAGGATAAATTCCGCATCCGCCAAATCAGGCCTCCAAGCCTTGAATTTATCTAAATTCAATTGGTCATTGTAAACAATGTTCACATCCACATGCATGGCAGAGGTTTCGTATTGATCCTTCAAACCAAGGCTTACAAACTTATTGCTGCCTTTGATTCTATAGACAAAATTCGACCTTCCCTGAATCATACCCTGATTGATCATTTTCTGGAAAGGCTCCTGTATATCCACTGCACCGATATCAAATAAGAACTTGGTCCAGAATCTAGAATATAGCAAGTGTCCTGTGGCATGTTCAGCACCTCCAATATAGAGGTCCACCGCTCCCCAGTATTTGGCTACTTCAGGATCTACAAACTTCTCGGTGTTCTTAGCATCCATGTAGCGGAAGAAATACCAACTTGAGCCTGCCCATCCTGGCATGGTGCTTCTTTCTAAGGGGAATGTACCTTCCTCGGTACTGTAGTTCCAATCCTTGGCTCTGGCCAAAGGTGGCTCTCCATCTTCAGTTGGCAAATATTTATCAACCTCCGGCAATACCAAAGGCAAATCTTTTTCATCAATCAGATAAGGTAATCCTTCCTTGAAATAGACAGGAAGTGGCTCTCCCCAGTAGCGCTGACGGGTAAAGATGGCGTCACGCATCCTGTATTGGATTTTACCTTTCCCAATTTTATTTTCTTCTAAGAAAGCAATGGCTTTATCCATCGCATCTTTCATCTCCAAACCCGAAAGGAAGTCAGAATTCATGATGGTTCCTCCTTTGCCAGGGAAAGAACCTTCCTCCATACTGCCTTCGATGACCTGCCTGATTTCCAATCCAAAATGTTTGGCAAAATTATAATCTCGTTCATCATGAGCGGGGACTGCCATGACAGCGCCAGTACCATAACCTGCCAATACATAATCGGCTACCCAGATTTGGATCTCCTCACCGTTGAAAGGGTTGATGGCATAAGAACCTGTGAAAGCCCCAGAAATGGTTTTGACATCAGACATTCTTTCACGCTCAGACCTGTTTTTGGCAACTTCTACATAAGCTTCTGCTGTGGCTTTTTGGTCTGCTGTGATCAGATCTTTTACATAATCGTGCTCAGGAGCTAATGCCAAATAAGTCACTCCGTAAATGGTATCTATTCTAGTTGTAAAAACCTTGATTAATTTATCTTGGCCTTTTACTTGAAAGACCATCTCTGCACCAGTGGATTTCCCAATCCAGTTGCGCTGCATTTCTTTGATGGGTTCATTCCAGTCTACGGTCTCAAGTCCTTTCAAAAGTCGGTCCGCATATGCGGTGATTCGCATGGACCACTGCATCATTTTCTTGCGTTCTACAGGATGCCCACCTCTTTCTGAAAAGCCGTCTTTTACTTCATCATTGGAAAGTACCGTACCCAAAGCCGCACACCAGTTGACGGTGGTTTCTGCCAAATAGGTCAACCTGTATTTTAGAAGTATTTCCTGCTTTTCTTTTTCAGAAAAGGCTGCCCAATCTGTTGCGCTAAATTCCTTTGTTTCTTCATCACAGACCGCATCAACTCCAATGTTCCCATTGCTTTCAAATTTGCTGATCAGTGATTGGATACTTTTGGCTTTATCCTCTGATTTGTCATAGTAGCTGTTGAAAAGCTGCATGAAAATCCACTGGGTAAATTTATAATAGTCAGGGTTTGAGGTACGGGCCTCTTTATCCCAGTCAAAAGCAAACCCTATATTTTTCAGCTGTTCAGTATACCTTTTTATATTTTCCTCCGTGGTAATGGCAGGGTGTTGGCCAGTCTGAATGGCGTATTGCTCTGCTGGAAGACCAAAGGAATCATAACCCATAGGATGCAGGACATTAAAGCCCTGAAGCCTTTTATATCGGGTGACGATATCAGAAGCTATATAGCCTAAAGGATGTCCTACATGTAATCCCGCCCCTGAAGGATAGGGGAACATGTCTAATGAATAAAACTTTGGTTTGCTAGGGTCAACTTTGGCATTGAAAATCTGGTTTTTCTCCCAGTATTGCTGCCATTTTTTTTCTATTACTTGAGGATTATAATCAGCCATTATTAGCGAATTCTTTAAAATATTGTCTAACAGCTTGCAAAAATAGAAAAAATAGCGGGATTCGGTGGATAATTCCTGATTGATGTCATAACGACCAGAATGGTTCTCTAATGATTGAAAAATCAATCGTTTTTGAATACCGGTTTTTGGTTGAATCGATAGGTCCAGATTTATCAATTTTCAATATCACATTGAACTTTGCTTGTCAATTCACTGTAATTGAACAAATAATTTAATTACATTCAATTCAAATTCTGTGTTTTGGGAAAAATAATTACCCCTATAGTTGATCTGGAAAGAAAACTGATTGCTGATGCCCAAGAACAAATTAGGGTAGAACGCCAAGTTATCGTCCATGTTAGTATTTCTACAACACATTCATGGTGGCAAATCAGAATTTGGCCAAGTACTTTTTTGGTTCCCAGAGAGGGAGCTGACAAATCTAAATTACTGAATGCGGATAGGATTCCATTTTTTCCAGAATGGTTACATGTTTTTGGTTCAAAACATCACTTTACATTGATCTTTGAAGGATTGTCAAATGACTGCGAAGTTTTTGATTTGATTGAGGAAATTCCTCAAGAAGGAGGATTCGAGGTTAAAGGCATATGCCGGAATCAAACTGATGTATATCACGTGGAGATTTTTGATTGAGGCTTTTTATTATTGATTGCGTTTATTTTTTTTAGGTAAATGTCCTTCATTTCTCAGACAGCGAATCCAACAGAGCATCCTCTAGACTCTAATACATTTTAATGCCTGTAACTCGGTCCTTCCAAGACCTTAAAAACATGCAATACGGCTGGGAAAACAGCATCCATGCACTCTTCCGAACCTTTGGTGGAACCAGGTAAAGCAAGGACTAGAGTGTTACCAATTAATCCAGCTACAGATCGGGAAAGCATAGCGTATGGCATGCGTTGTTGGCCATAGTTGCGAATGGCTTCTTCTATGCCAGGTACTTCTTTTTCGATCATGGGACGGATGGAATCAGGTGTGATGTCCCTTGGTGAAAGACCCGTTCCACCTGTAAAAATCACCATATTGATTCCTTGTGCTGTAAGGTCTTTCAACTTACTTTGAATTTCTTCTTTTTCATCTGGGATTACGAGGTAATCCTGAATGCTGACATGATACTGCTCCAGTTTGCTGATAATGACTTTACCAGCTTTATCCTCTTTCTGTCCAGCGGAAATAGTGTCCGAACATACGATCACAGCCGCCTTGAGCTCTAGGGTTTTGTCTTTTGAAAAATCACTTTTCCCTCCTTTTTTCTCCACCAATTTAATCTGCTCAATACTGATATTTTTATCAATGGGTTTTAGCATGTCGTACATGGTCAGCGCGACAACTGATGCGGCATGCATGGCCTCAACTTCTACACCAGTCTTGTAGATGGTGTGAATTTCCACTAAAACATAGACTTCCAAACCTTTGATGTCATAGCTAACCGACGTGTATTCGATGGGTAGGGGATGGCAATCGGGTATCATGTCCGCAGTCCGTTTGGCAGCAAAAAGTCCCGCCACCTTTGCCATCTCGAAAACATCTCCTTTTGGGACTTTTTTGTCAACAATGGCCGCGATTGTTTCCTCAGAACTTACTTTGACGATGGCCTGTGCAATGGCTTTTCGAAGGGTGGTAGATTTATGGGTTATGTTGATCATGTTAGAATCTAGAGGTTAGAGGATTAATTATGGTAGAAATAGGGTTGAAATACTATAGAAATAAAGTGGAAATATGGTTGAAATAAGGAGTAGATACTTGATGATAATAGCCTTTGGCGATATTTTGATATTGTCTTTTTAGAGATGATAATTTTTGTCGTTCACACAGCGAACGCAACGATTGGCGCAGCGAGCGCAGGGGTGGATCAAATGACAATTATGTTTCTATTAACAATCAATATCCATTTCAACAATATTTCGCCACAGCTATATTTCTAATTATTTCGCGAAGCATATTTCATTTATTATATCAATCAATATCTATAAGTATCAATTTCAACTCTATTTATAGATATTTCTATGTTATTTCACGAAGTATATTTCTACCTTATTTCAGATTATGTAGCTAAGCCAGTATCAAATAATATCCAATATCAATCAATATCTAATATTTAAGTATTCACCTTCCACTCTGAACTTTCATTATCCAAGATTTCTTTTCCCCAGATAGGGAGTTCTTTTTTGATGCGTTCTACGAGTTCCTCGCAGGCATCGATGGCAGCTTTACGGTGTTTGGAGGAAGTGAAGACGAAGAGACAGATTTCTCCTGTTTTGACCTCTCCCAAACTATGGTAAATATGCATGCAGCTCAAGGGATATTTGGAGAAGACAGCTTCACGGATTTCATAAGCTTGTTGTAAAGCCATGTCTTCGTAGGCTGTATATTCTATAGCCTTGACAATTCCATCTTCTTTTTGATCCGCTCTCACTTGTCCCAAGAAAATGCTGTGTCCGCCAATATCTGTTTTGCTACTATGGTTGGCGATGGATTTAGCGATTTTCTCTGGAGAGATTGCTCCTTCTACAAATATGTTTTTGGGTGTTCTTTTCTTTTCCATGGTTTTTATGTTTTGGGCCACGAAGGCACTAAGACACTAAGTTAAGTATGATCTTAAACCTCAGGGGCTTATTTTTAATAGAAATACTATAGAAATAAATGGAAATATTGTTGAAATACTCTTTGTGCTTCATACTTCACGCAGCGGGTGAAGCGATGTTCGTAAAGTAGGCTGCGGAAGTACTTTTTTTTGATTTTGAGCTCTTTTGAGTTCGCTTACATATTTCAATTTTATTTCGCGAAGCATATTTCCACAATATTTCATGAATTACATTTAGATATCGAATATCCTCCAGTATCTCTAATATCAAAGCATATCTATTAATATCTATTTCAATATATTTCTACTTTATTTCGCGAAGCATATTTCAATATCATAACATCTAATATCTATTCCAAATCCCCATAATATTTTAAAATCCCCCCCTCAATTGACAGAATATTTTTATCACGGAACTGTCTTTGAAGAATCTTGGCTGCTTTTAGACTTCTAATGCCTGTTTGGCAAAAGAGCAAGACATTCTGGTATGTTGACAATTCATTTTTTCTTACTTCGATTTGATCTAATGCTATCCGAGTGAATTCCAGAGAAACAAGCTGTGGTAATTCATCGGCTGCTCTCACATCTATCAAAATACTTTGATCTTTGGTTTTTAGTAAAGTTGTAGCTTCTTGCCAGTTAATTTGCGAACTGAAGCCACAAAAATCCGAATAATCCATCTGCAACAATGCTTCTGCTGATTGTGGGCGATGTTTTTCGCTATCAGGGTTTTTACTGAGTTCTACTTGGTATGATGCGTGATTGAGGAGATTATAAAAGAGCATTTTGTCTGACAAAGTTTCTCCATACCCTGTGAGCAATTTGATGGTTTCATTTGCCATCATGGTTCCAATTGTTCCCGGCAATACACCTAGAACTCCTGTTTCATTGCAATTTGGAACTTCTTCAGGAGCAGGAGCGACGGGATAGATGTCCCGGTAATTGGCTGATGTTTTTCCTTTGGTATTGAAAATAGCAACCTGTCCTTCATTTTGATAAATGGCCCCAAAAACCAATGGTTTGCCTAGCAATACACAAGCATCATTAACCAAATATCGGGTAGGGAAATTATCAGAACCATCCACAATCAAGTCATATTCTTGGAGTATACTCAAGATATTGTCAGTCCTTAGGAATTCAGAGATGACATTGATCTTTAGATCAGGGTACTTTGCTGAAATGATTTTGGTAGCAGTGGAGGCTTTGTTTTTACCCAAGTCTTCATGGCCGAATAAAACCTGCCGATTGAGATTTGATACTGATACATGATCTCCATCGACAATCCCAATCGTACCAATCCCGGCTGCACTGAGATAGAGTAGGGCAGGACAACCCAATCCTCCTGCGCCAACTACCAAGACTTTCGCATCAAGGAGTTTCTGCTGAGAAGCTTGCCCAAAACCGGGCAGAATATATTGTCTTTCGAACCTGTTCATTGATTATCCTCCAGAGAATGGTGGCAAAAGTGCAACCTCTGCTCCTTGAGGAATTTCTGTATTTCCAGTGACCTGCTTTTTGTTAACTGCAAGGCTAAACTTCATGTTTTTGAGTTCGGGATATTGCTGCTGCAAAAAACCCAACAGAATGTCCGTATTAGGCATGTTGTCTAATTCCAACTCTGTTTTGCCCAATAATTCTACAATTTTCCCGAAGGCTAGTATTTTCATTCTTTCTGTTCTATGCTTTAATTCAAAGATAACATTCTGAGTTCTTTTCTTGAAGGAATGTTATTTAAAAAGAAGGTTTAATGGTTTTTGAAAGAAACTATTTCGAAAGATCCGAATTTTTTATTGTCAATGAATTTGTAGATTTCTTCTCTATTCTCTGAAAGTAAATTAGCTAATTTTGAGGTTGTCAAGTTTCCAGTCCTAATCCAGATTATTTTCGGCGGAAATCCATATAGACTATTTAAATCACTAAAATCAGCATCTTGTGTTACTATTACATAGCCATTAATTCTCGCAAAATCCCAGATTTCTTTATCTGTTGCATTAATTAATCCTTCATTTTTAATAGTACTTGACTTATCGAACTGTTTGTGAAGTAATTTAAGAATACGGAATGAAATGTTTTGATCGAACAATAGCTTCATACAGCCAATTGAAAAGTTTTATTTTCCTTATCAGCTGCATAGCTGAGAACCGCATAGATATCAATTTCTGTTAATTCTTCATATTCCTCAAGAATCTCTGATATACTCATTCCTGAAGCTAACCAACCCAATACGTCACCTACAGTGATTCTCATTCCTCGAATACAAGGTTTCCCACCTCTTTTTCCAGACTCGATCGTAATAATTGACTTGTAATTAACCATAGCTACTTTCTTTACAATTAAATATACGTGATTTATTTCATTAAGAATAAATTCTTCGGGTCAAGTTCTTTATCCCAAAATCAATTTCACAGCTGCAATAAGAAGTACAACAGTTAAAGTATATTTTACGCCTTGATAATTGAATTTTTTGGCTCCCATATAAGCTCCTAGTGCTCCACCTGCGATGGTCAATGGCATTAAAATCCACAATTGAGGGTCTAGGTCTACAGTAAAAGTACTGGCTCCGATAAGTCCCGAAATGGAATTGAAAAATATAAAAAGAGCGCTTACTGCGGCTGTTTCTTTCATATTGGCCCAGCCTAAAAGCAGGAGTATAGGTGAAAGTATGATTCCCCCTCCAATGCCAATCAATCCTGATACAAAACCAATGCTTAAACCGATCACTGCAGTAAGGAGTAGATTTTGAGAGGCCTTTTGTGTGGATGCAGTCGGAAAGACATTCAGAAATCTCAAAATCGGAAAGAACAGAAGAATACCGAGAATTTGTTTATAAACAGCTGTGTCAACAAGGATTTTTCCACCTAGAAATGCTGCAGGTACCGAAAAGATGATGATAGATAAAAAGAGTTTGATTGGAAACTTTACAGTTCCTCGATAGGCCATAAAAGCCATAAAGGAAACGATGATATTCAGTATCAAGGCCGTTGGGCGAATCTCTTCGGGGGCAAAGTTGAAGATGGCTAAAAACATCAGGTATGAACTGGCGCCGCCATGACCAACAGCAGCATATAAAAACGCAGCGACTGGCATCAGAATATACAATAACCACCAAAATGATTCCATACTTACCAGGTATAAACCGCTACTTTTTCACCAGCCTCTAAGCTTTCTATTCCTTCAGGAATCTCTACAAAAGAATCTGCCTGAGAAAAAGCAATCAGATTAAAGGATTCCTGTCCACTAAGAATGTCAACTTTATCATTTTCAATCTTAGCTTTCAAGAAAAAAGTAAGCTTAGGATTGGTTTTTACAGCTTTTGCTAAGGGTAAAATATGGGTTGGCTCCCAAGAACTTTGATGGCCCATCCACTGCTTAATACTTGGTTTAACGTATTGGTTGAAACAAGTAATAACAGATGCAGGATTACCAGGGAGTGCGAAAATCATTTTTTGATCTTTTCTGCCTACAAAAATTGGTTTCCCTGGTTTCTGCTTGATTTTATAAAACAACTCTTGAACTCCAGCACTTTCCAAACCTGCTTTCACATAATCATAGTCTCCAACAGAGATCCCTCCCGATAAAATGATCAAATCATGATTTGCCAAAGCTTTGGTGATTGATTGCCTTACCATTGCCGCATTGTCTTCAACTCTGATGGTTTCTATTTCAATGATGCCTTCTTTTTTCAGGTAAGCATTTAGAAGAGGTCCATTGGCATTGTATATTTCGCCAAATGCTAAAGGTTGGCCAATTTCCTTGATTTCATTCCCTGTGATGATCAATCCTACAGATGGTGGGCAAAAAACAGGGACATGCTCAATGCCAACTGAAGCCAGCAGCCCGATTCCTCCGGGACTGATCTCTGTTCCTGCCTGCATGATTCGATCTCCCGTTTTGGTTTGGGCTCCTTTCAGCCTGATATGATCTCCTTTCTTAAAGTTATTGGTATCGAAGCTTAACTTCCCATCCTTTATTTCTACCCATTCTTGAGGAATTACGGTATCTGCACCTTTAGGAGTTGGTGCTCCTGTAAAAATTCTGACTGCTTTTCCGGATGTAAGTGTGGGTGTTTCTTTAGCTCCTGCAGCTATTTCACCTGCTAACTCCCAAGAGGATTTGCCTGGCTCCAAGGAAAGCGCATAACCATCCATAGCGGAATTGTCAAATGAAGGCACATCTATGGGAGAAACAATGTCCTCTGCACATATCAGACCTTCGGTTGACTCCAGAGGGAAAAGTTTAATTTTCTTCTGTGGAATATTTTGTTGGAGTATGGATTTGGCTTCGGTAACTGAGATCATATTTGTGTTTCAATAAAATGGGCTTCTTTTAACTATTCTGCTTGGGACTTTTTTGGCTGATTATGGTTGAAATTAACCCTGGCTTTTATCAGGTGCCCTATTTCCTTTATTTTCAATAAAAATTTCTTTTCAAAATATCCATCAATATCAATTATATCTATTTCAATATATTTCAATTGTATTTCCACCATATTTCAAAACCAAATTTGTCTCAAAATATCAACCATTATCTACAAATATCAATTAATATCCTTTTTATCCCCCAATCTTAATCATACTTCTATTCTCTATTTTATCAGCCTCCGCTTTGGTATAATCTTGAGTAAATTGTCCTCCAAGAGCAGCATGTTTGTTCCTAACAGACAGCCTGATCAGGGGCTCTATATCTTTACCTTCACGCAATGCCCCGAGAATATCCATTTCATCTTTTCCAAAAAGGCAGTTTTTCATTTTACCATCTGCGGTGATACGCATGCGGTTGCAAGTCCCGCAAAAATGCTCACTCATGGTGGTGATAAAGGCAAAAGTTCCCAAGTGAGCTTCTGCTTGATAGGCTTTGGCAGTGTCGTTTGGCTCATCTTTAAGTTTGCTGACCTTAAATTCCTTTTTCACCATTTCAAGCATTTTCGCAGCGGTCAGTACCTTATCCTTGTTCCAAAGATTACCAGCAAAGGGCATAAATTCTATAAAGCGAACATGCAGAGGAAGATCCTTTGTCAATGCAACAAAGTCCAAGATTTCCTTTTCTATGATTCCGTTCAGCGCTACTACGTTGATTTTAACCCTGAATTTGTTTTCTAAGAGGAGGTTTATGTTTTCCCAAACTTTTTCAAACTGATCTCTATTGGTGAGTTTACGGAAGCTTTCTCTATTCAAGGTGTCTAGGCTGATATTGACTTTTTTGATGCCAGCTGCCTTCAGAGCATTTAAGTGTTTATCTATCAAGACCCCGTTACTACTGATGGTGAGTTCAACAGGGAGCTTGGATAGCGTTTGGATGATTTGAGGGAATTCTTTTCTGACCAGCGGTTCGCCTCCAGTGAGTCGGATTTTTTTTACTCCTAAGTCCACAAATTTCTTGGCGATGATTTCAATTTCATCTGCCTGCATCAGGTGTGCATTGGGCATGCTTTGAATGTCCTCATCCGGCATGCAGTAATTGCAACGGAAGTTACAGCTATCCGTCAGGGAGATTCTTAGGTAATCGTGAACTCTTTGATACTGGTCCTGAAGCATTGAAGTTGATTTTGCTATATCTAATTTGAGTAAACAAGTTAAAGACTTTTTGAATCGTTCCCTAAAAAACAGAAAATACATCAGTGGTTTGTCATCTCCCAACTTGTTTCCAGAAATCAATTTTGTCTGTTGGTAGGGGACTTGTGCTTAAAAAATCTAAGGTTTTGATATTATTGGCAGTAAAATAAGCATGCAGATCATTTAAATCAAAAAAAGACCTGTATTCCGGGTTCACTGCTTCATCTTCAATTTGACAAAGATCGGAGTATTTGTTGGTTTTCGACAAAAAGGTCAATTCAGTCGCTTTTTCTATTTTACTGATAAAAGTCTGGAGTTTTTGGTTTTCAAGATTTACCTCCAAAAAATGTATATCTATATAAGTTGCCTTTTTCATATGATTTTAATTTGTTTTTCAGAGATCATCCTGACAAGCCAGGACAGGTTATGGAATCCCTGCCTACCGGCAGGTCGCATGATTGATAATCATCCCATTGTGTGAGGTTTTCCTTATGCTCGATTTCATATGTTTAAATTTTTTTTCCAATGGCCCTTACCTTTCATGCCCTCTCGGGGACTTGTCCAGTACAGGAGGTCGGTATGGAATTGCTGCTTAAGGTGGTCAGGTAGCATAAGCTTTAATCATTCATTTCCTGAAGGGTTTTTCTTATGGTTATTACATACGAACAAAAATAGTCTAGAGGTTAGAATTAACAACTTAGCCCTCTAAATCCTGACCAAAATCATTCATTTTTGAACGGTTTATATTCCTTATTGAAATGACGGTCAAGTACCTTTGGGGAAATTTTAATTTCGCATATTTATTTATACCCAATGACTTCAATTCATGCTTTTCATATCCCTGTGATGGGACTAGGTTTTACAGTAGATTCCCCTTTGAAAGTCGCCAAGTTTGGAATCAGTTCAGTAGTATCAATTATGGACGACCATTTACTTGAAGATATGAGGAGATTGTATTCCAGAGAAAGGAATATCCCATACCTTCCCATAGAAGCAGATACACATGATTACCGTGCTGAGCGGATCCGGAAATATTTAGATCTTTTGAATGATGTTGTAAATCAACAAATTCGGGAAATCAAAAATCAGCCTTTCTCTCCAGGCAGCAGCTTATACAAATACTTCGATTTACTTCATCCCAGGCACCCACTTTACCTGAAATTTAGAAAGTTCCTGGGTCTTCTCGAATCTTCTGAAAAGACTATCCTGGAGCAGGAGTTACTGAATGAGGTTAAGGCAGGTTACATAGATGTCAACATCATGACTAAAGTTGATAAAATCAACTTTGATAAGCAGGGAAATGAAATGCCGAGAACTTTTTCAGACGCTTTATCCGCGTTAAGGGGATTTGCATTGTCTTCACTCCAAAGTTCTGTAGTTTTTTCGGCAGGCATGAACCCGGCCCTCTACAGCTATATTGAGGAATTTGATGATTTCTTTCCTGATAGCAGTGGGAAATTAAAGAAGAAAATTATTCTGAAAGTATCAGACTATCGTTCCGCTCTGATCCAGGGGCGGTTCTTGGCTAAAAAAGGAATATGGGTTTCGGAATTCAGAATAGAATCAGGATTGAACTGTGGAGGCCATGCCTTTGCTACAGAAGGAATGCTGATAGGTCCTATTTTGGAAGAGTTCAAAAGGGAGAAAGCGAACCTTTCACAAATATTATTTTCCTCTTGCCAGCATGCTTTGGAAGCAAAAGGGAAGTGCCCGCTTCCTGTAGGGATGATGCCAAAAATTACCTATCAGGGTGGGATTGGAAGTTCTGAGGAAAATGAATTTTTGATGACTTATTACCAATTGGACGGAACAGGTTGGGGGAGTCCTTTTTTGCTTGTTCCTGAAGCGACCTCTGTGGATAAGGATACATTGGACAGGTTGATCCAGGCCAAAAACTCGGATTATTTTCTCAGTCATGCTTCTCCTTTGGGAGTTCCGTTCAATAACCTTCGTACAAGTAGTGGTGAAGAGCAAAGAAAAACGAGGATCAAAAAGAACAGACCAGGGAGTCCTTGTTACAAAAAGTTTTTAACCTTCAGTACAGAGTTTACTGAAAAAGCTATCTGTACAGCTTCAAGACAATACCAAGATCTGAAAATAAAACAATTCAAATCTGGTAATACAAGTAAGGCAGAATTAGAGGAGGTATTGGAAAAAGACTGTTTATGCGAAGGCTTAAGCGCACCAGCTATTTTGAACGCTGGAGGCACTCCGAGGAGAAACCTGAATGCAGTGACAATTTGCCCAGGACCCAATTTGGCTTATTTTAAAGGTATTTTCAGCTTAAGTGAAATGGTGAATCATATTTATGGCAAGGTGCAGTTAAACCTCCAAGCAGACAGGCCTCATGTTTTTATTAAAGAGCTTCAATTGTATTTTGATTATTTGAAAAAGGACATTCAGAAAAATCTCAGCGACCCTAGTAAAAAATATGAGGCCTACCTGAAAAAATTCAAGTCCAATCTTATGGGTGGAATTGAATATTACCAAAGTTTGGAGAACCAATTTTCTCAAGAAGCAGGTGACGTGAAAAATCAATTCTTGCTACAATTGGATCAAATGAAAAAAGATTTGGAGGCAACAATAGATGCGGATGGACTTCACATCAGTTTTAGCTAAGGTCTCAAGGTACGAACATGTACGATCCCAAGTCAAATACACGTCCAAATTAAAAATATGCAGTTTCATGTAGTTATTATGCTGACAAAAATGCTGGGTGAGCTAGCCTTCTAAGTTGAAAAATCAGACTCAGTTTTGGCAAAGTTTAATTTGTTGGTATAATTTTCAAATATGAATTTCGCCAGCGTCAGTTCTTTTTATCTATTTTCCAATCACAGGACATATTCTCCGATTTACATAAATTCCATGGTGGTTAGGATAATCTTTACTATTCTTGGGGTTCAGAGTTGTTTGAAATCATCTTTGAAGTACAAAAAACAATAAGTGTTTTTCCCCCACCAAATTAAAACTGGGAAATTTTAGTTTTCATTTGGATGTATCTGCTTATCTGTCAAACATATAATTTTGTTTGTACAATTCAATGTCAATTATAAGCAGTTCATTATCCATAATTTAGCCTGCAAAAAGAAACTACAAAGAAGTGATAATCACTTGCTCTGAAAAAAATATGAATATTTCCTTTGCAATTTGAATTGAAAAAATGATAACTTTAAAATCTCAATATTAATTTAGAAACCGTTTAACCTTTATTTAAATTCTCTTTAAAAACTACATTATGAAAAAGTTAATCGCTTTGTTCATGCTTGCCGGATTCCTATTCTCACCGGTGATTACAAAAGCTCAGGACGCAGATGAATCTGCAGAAGAAACCACTGAAGAAGTTGTGGACCAAGATGAAGCAGAAGAGGAAGCTGCTCCCGCTCCAGAACCAGCTGCTCCGGCAGTTGTTGATGATGAAATCATCGATGAAGACAAAGGCTTCCACCAAATCATCAAAGAAAAGTTTATTGAAGGTGATCCTACTTTCATGTCACCAGTACTGATCTGTTTGATTTTAGGTCTTGCTGTTGCCTTGGAAAGAATCATCACATTGAACCTTTCTACTACCAACACCAAAAAACTTTTGGCCAATGTCGAAGAAGCACTTGAACAAGGTGGAATCGAAGCGGCTAAAGATGTTACAAGAAACACTAAAGGTCCAGTGGCATCAATCTTTACTCAAGGTTTGATGAGATACACTGAAGGTATCGAAATGGTAGAGAAATCAATCATTGCTTACGGATCTGTGGAAATGGGACGTTTGGAAAAAGGTCTTGTGTGGATCTCTCTATTTATCTCCCTTGCACCAATGCTTGGTTTCATGGGTACGGTAATTGGTATGATCGGTGCATTTGATGCAATTGAAGCAGCCGGTGATATTTCTCCATCTCTTGTGGCTGGTGGTATTAAAATTGCCCTTTTGACCACAGTAGCTGGTTTGATTGTAGCAATTATCCTTCAGTTATTCTACAACTATTGTGTTGCGAAAATTGACTCTTTGGTTAATGATATGGAAGATGCTTCCATCACTTTGGTAGATATGCTTGTTAAGCACAAATTGACCAAGTAATCTTAATGGAGGAACGCTCCATTTAGAATTATTCAATTAACTAAAGAAAATATTAATTATGGATTCAATAGACATCTTTTTATACGTAGCAGAGGTATTGATCATTATCGGAGCAGTATTAGCGATAGTGATGCCTTTAATCAAGTCCATCGGGGATCCCGGTAGCTTGATCAAAACTGGTGCGGCGGTCGTAGCTCTTGCTGTTGTCTTCTTTGTCATGTATTCTATTGCAGACAATGAAGTAATTCCAAGATTTGCTGCAGACCCCTTTAATTTGACTCCCGGACTATCTCAGTTTGTAGGAGGTGCCCTTCTAACAACGTATGCATTATTCTTTGTGGCGTTGTTGGGAATCGTATTTACAGAAATCAATAAAGCAATTAAGTAATGGCAAGGAAAAAAGGCAGAATGGCTCAGGAAGTAAATGCAGGATCCATGGCGGATATCGCGTTCCTGTTGCTTATATTCTTCTTGGTTACCACTACAATTGCCTCAGATAAGGGTGTTCTTAATTTCCTGCCACCAAAGCAGGATCCTAATCAACCGCCACCGGAGATTTTGTTGAATGAAAGAAATATCTTCAACATATTGGTCAATGCTAATGACCAGCTTTTGGTGGAAGGAGATTATATGGATAACACAAACACTCTAGCTGAGGAAGTTAAAGCTTTCCTCTTGAACTTCGGAGCTCCTGACGAAGAGGCAGTAGCTTTGTACAATAGTCTTCCAGCTTCACTTCGTGAAAAAGCTAATAGAGACCCGTCTTCTTCTGATCACCCAATGTCTGGTGGAGCAGTAGTATCTATCAAAACCAATCGTGGTACTTCTTATGAGATGTATTTGGAAGTTTTGGATCAGGTCAAAAGAGCTTATTTCGAAATCTATGCTGAACGAGTTGGCCTTACAGCTGATCAATACAGGGCATTGACAGGTAGAAATCCAGCTGAGAAGGAGTTACAGGACAGAGGTAAAGAAGGTATACCAATGGCAATTTCAATTGCAGAACCAGATAAAATAGGAGGAAATTAATATGTCAAAGTTTAAGAAAAAAACAGGCACTTCCGAAAATATCCCTACTTCTGCACTCCCGGATATTATCTTCATGTTGTTGTTCTTCTTTATGGTGACCACTGTATTGAGAGAACAAGAAATCTTGGTAGAACAAAAAATCCCACAGGCTACACAGCTTCAAAAACTGGAAAAGAAATCCTTGATTTCTTACCTGTATATTGGAAAGCCTAAAAACGTAGCAGTGTATGGTACAGAACCAAGAATTCAGGCTAATGACGTATTGATCAACACATCTGATATTATCTTATGGGTAAATCAAGAGAAAGATCAATTATCTGAAGTGGAAAGGGATCAGATAACCATCTCTATGAAAGCTGACCGTGATGTAAAAATGGGTCCAATCTCTGATGTTCAATTTGAATTGAGAGAGGCCGACGCCAGAAAATTACTTTATGCGGCAGTTGGAAAAGTTCAGAACTAAAAATCAACTGTTATAAAAAAGAAAAGCTATTCCACATGGAATAGCTTTTTTACTTTAAGGCAAGATGAGAAATGTGACAACTGAAGTTAAAAAGGTTCAGGGTGCATGGGCCATGTATGATTGGGCAAATTCTGTTTATAGCCTCGTTATTACTTCTACTATATTTCCGGTCTATTTTAACAGTGTCACTAAATCAGAGGATAGGGGCGATATCGCTTTATTTTTTGGATATGAAATTGTCAATACAGTTTTGTATTCATATTCTATTTCTTTTTCATTTTTAGTAATAGCCTTGATATCACCTTTGCTGTCAGGTATTGCAGATACAGGGGGAAAAAAGTTAACTTTCATGAAGTTTTTTGCCTATCTAGGTTCCGTTTCCTGTATGGGGTTATTCTTTTTTGATGGGGATAATTTGGAATATGGCATTCTATGTGCCGTTTTAGCAAGTATTGGTTACGCTGGGAGTATTGTTTTTTATAATGCTTATCTTCCTGAAATTGCCAGTGAAGAAGAGTATGATTTATTGAGTGCAAAAGGTTTTGCTCTTGGCTATGTGGGCAGTGTTATTCTCTTGGTACTTAATTTATTGATGATAGAATTTTCTGGGTCTTTTGGATTAGTTGATGGTGGGGAAGCAGCCAGATGGTCTTTTTTAATCACAGGGATATGGTGGCTTGGGTTTTCTCAAATCCCTTTCAGTTACCTTCCTGACAATCCGTATAACAAGAAAGTAGAACGCGCACTTTTATTTAAGGGCTATCAGGAAATCAAGAAAGTTTTTTTTGTTGTAATGGATACGTCAGTAATGAATCGGTTTCTTGCAGCATTTCTTTTTTACAGCATGGGTGTTCAGACCGTTATGTATTTAGCAGCGAGCTTTGGAGATAAGGAGTTGGGACTTCCGGGAGATAAATTAATCATCACGATTTTGATTATCCAATTGGTAGCTATTGTGGGCAGTTATCTTTTCGCTTATGTCTCCAAAAAATTTGGAAACAGAAACTCGCTTGTTATCATGGTATTTATCTGGATATTGATATGTGGAGCAGCTTATTTTGTCATGAATGAGTATCAGTTTTATGCTTTGGCATTTGTGGTCGGTATGGTTATGGGTGGAATTCAGTCTCTCTCCAGGTCTACTTATTCTAAACTGATCCCTGAGGACACAACAGATCATGCTTCTTACTTCAGTTTCTATGATGTTACAGAAAAAATAGCTATCGTATTAGGAACCTTATCTTACGGTTTAATTGAACAAATCACGGGAAGTATGAGAAATTCATCCTTAGCTTTAGGTTTTTTCTTTATGGTTGGGTTTGGATTTCTATTGTTAGTAAGGATTCCCAGAAAGAATTTTCACAACTTTAACGAAACACAAAATGCTTAGTATACTACCGGGCCATCTTATCGCAGCATTGGATAAAAAGTATGTCCAAAAGGAGCAGATCAGTTCATGGGAATTGATGGAAAGGGCTGCCAATGCTTTTTTGACTTGGTTTTTAGAGAACCATAGTGAAAAGAAAAAAAAGATTTTTGTTTTTGTAGGGCCAGGTAATAATGGTGGAGATGGCTTGGCCATAGCACGCTTGCTTTTTGAGAGAGGTTATATTGTGGCAGTGGTGTTATTCTCAAATAAGGATAACAGTAGCCTTGATTGGCAAAAAAACTTTGATCTATTACCCGAAGACATTGGGAGATTTGAATATCCAAGCCTAGACCTTAATCTGGTTTCGGGGGAAATGGTCATTGACGCCTTATTTGGCGTGGGGATCAATAGGCCACTGGAAGGAAAGTATAGGGATGTGATTCTTGAACTGAACCAACTCTTGGGAGAGAAAATAGCTATTGATGTACCTTCGGGTCTTCCCTCTGATACTCTTGTAGAAGGAGAAGCATTTAAGGCGGACGTGACAGTCAGCTTCCAGTTTCCTAAATTGTCACTACTGACTCCTGATCATATTAAGTATGTTGGAGGTCTTAAGGTTCTTGATTTGGGTATCCCCGATGAATTCTTGAAAGAATTTGGAAGTTCAAGGTATTATTTGAGATCTTCTGATATCCCCGTTTTGCATAAATATTTCCATAAGTTTAGTCATAAAGGGGATTTTGGTAGGGTATTACTGATTGGGGGAAGAAAAGGTAAAGTTGGTGCTATTATTTTGAGTGCTAAATCAGCCCTGAGAAGTGGTAGTGGATTGGTTCATGTGTGGGCTGAAGGTGCGTCTACTGATGTGATTCATATTGCATGCACAGAAGTGATGGTTGATGAGGAACAAGTTATCAAAGACATGGATAAATTTGATGCGGTGGGTATAGGTCCCGGGCTTGGCGAAGTTCCCCTGATGTTGTTAGGTCAAATTTTCAGGTCCTATGACAAGCCTATGGTTTTGGATGCAGATGCGCTTAACTTACTTTCTGAGCATGAAGAGCTTTGGGACTTTATACCTAAGGGAAGCATACTTACCCCTCATCTGAAAGAATTTGAAAGGCTGGCAGGTAATTCGGAACATCATTTTGAAAGACTAGAAAAGGCCTCCTCCCTTGCTGTCAAAAATCAGGTTTTTGTTGTCTTGAAAGGGGCTTTTACATGTATTTCTGCTCCTGACGGAAAACAGTATTTTAATTCAACGGGGAATAAACACATGGCTACTGCTGGTGCAGGAGATGTTCTGACTGGTATGATTACCTCCTTCCTAGGGCAGGGTTATAGTCCTTTGAATGCCTGTATCTGCGGAGTATTTCATCATGGTCTTGCAGGTGAAATTGCCTCAAAGACAAAAGTTAGAGGGATGATCGCATCTGATATCATAGAAAGTATTCCCACAAGTTTTTTGGAAATGAATATAGATTAATTTCTTTTTCAGAAGATAATTTAAACCCTAGGGTTCCAGAACTTATTCAGATGGCAGGTAGTTGTACATGAGTATTTTGGATATATGAAAAAAGAAAAACTACTACTGTGGACTTTAGCAGCAATCAATTTCACCCACATAGTGGACTTTATGATCTTGATGCCACTAGGACCGCAGCTGATGAGGATTTTTGAAATCAGCCCAAGGGAATTCGGTCTTTTGGTCTCTTCTTATACCTTTGCTGCAGGGGCAAGTAGTTTTTTGGGAGCTTTTGTTCTAGATAAATACGATCGAAGGAGCATTATGATGTGGGTTTTCTTTGGGTTCTTCTTAGGAACAATCGCCTGTGCTTTATCTCCCAATTACATCATTTTATTGACAGCTCGAATTATTTCAGGGCTGTTTGGAGGCTTGACATCTGCTTTGATACTTTCTATAATCGGAGATGTTATTCCCGATAGCAGAAGAGGTCGGGCAATGGGATTGGTAATGGCAGCATTTTCTGTAGCCTCAGTTTTTGGTGTACCATTCGGTTTGTTTATCGCTAGTTTATCTAACTGGCATGCTCCTTTCGTTTTTCTAGCAGGTTTATCAGGAGTGATATTTTGGATGATCTATAAGTACATACCTTCTTTGACAGATCATATTGTAGCAAAATCCAATAAGCCAACACCGATTCAGGTCATCAGGAGAGTGACGGGCAATGCAAATCAAATGCGCGCCATCACCTTGACCATCATGATGATGTTGGGTCAGTTTATGATCATTCCCTTTCTAAGCCCATACATGGTCGCTAATGTAGGCTTTACGGATATGGAACTTACTTATATTTACATGGCAGGTGGTGCATTCACGATCTTCACTTCACCTTGGGTTGGTAAAATGACGGATAAATATGGGAAAGTGAAGATTTTCACCATTTTCATGACCTTGAATGTGATTCCTATAGCTGTCATTACGCACTTAGGTGCAACTCCTATTCCATATGTGCTTCTGATCTCTACCATGTTCTTCGTGACTTCTAATGGAAGGATGGTGCCAGCTTCAGCTTTGATTACCGGGACAGCTTTGCCTCAAAATAGAGGGAGCTTCTTGAGCTTTAATTCAGCAGTGCAGCAGATTGCAGCAGGAATGGCATCTTTTGTTGCCGGTCTTATTCTAGCTGAGAATATCAATGGAGAGTTGATCAATTTTAATATTGTCGGTTACATCGCTATTGTGTTCAGTTTACTTTGTATTCCTTTGATCAGAAGGATAAAAGTGGTGGATGTAGAAGCTGTGACAAGCATTGAAGAAACTGTTGATCCCAAGGTTATTGTGGAGAAATAAAAAAGGTCTGAGAATTTCCCAGACCTTTTTAGATATATTTTTTGATTAAAATTCAGCATTACCCGGTGTTCTTGGGAAGGCAATTACATCTCTGATATTACCCATTGCTGTGACAAACTGAACCATCCTTTCGAAGCCTAATCCAAATCCTGCATGTGGGGTGCTACCAAACCTTCTGGTATCCAAATACCACCACATTTCCTCCGCTGGAATATCCATTTCTTCCATGCGCTCTGTCAGTTTGTCTAACCTTTCTTCTCTTTGTGAACCTCCTACAATTTCTCCGATTCCAGGGAAAAGTATATCCATAGCAGCTACTGTTTTTCCATCCTCATTCTGACGCATGTAGAAGGCTTTGATGTCTTTTGGATAATCGGTCAAAATAACTGGTTTCTTGAAATGTTTTTCGACTAAGTATCTTTCATGCTCCGATTGTAAATCAGCACCCCATTCCTCAATAAGGTATTGGAATTTTTTCTTTTTGTTAGGGTTGGAATTGCGGAGAATCTCAATTGCCTCTGTGTAAGAAAGCCTTTCAAATTTATTATCTACCACAAATTTCAGTCTTTCTAAAAGGCCCATTTCAGCCCTTTGATCAGCTTTTTTGGTGACCTCTTCTTCATGAGCTCTTTTATCCAAGAACTCCAGGTCATCTTTACAATTTTCCAAGGCGTAGGAAATGATATACTTTAGAAAATCTTCGGCCAAATCCTGATTATCTTCTGCATCGTGGAAAGCCATTTCGGGTTCAATCATCCAGAATTCAGCGAGGTGCCTAGTGGTATTGGAGTTTTCAGCCCTGAAAGTAGGACCAAAAGTATATATCTCAGCCAAACCCATTGCCGCCAACTCCCCTTCTAATTGTCCGGAAACAGTTAAATTTGTTTCTCTTTCGAAGAAATCCTGTTTATAATCTATTTTTCCAGCTTCATCTAAAGGAGGATTTTTTAAGTCGAAAGTTGTTACTTTAAATGTTTCGCCGGCACCTTCAGCATCTGATGCCGTGATGATCGGTGTGTGGATATAGAAAAAGCCCTTGTCATTGAAATATTTATGAACGGCAAAAGCCAGAGCATGTCTCACTCTAAATACGGCCCCAAAGGTATTTGTTCTTACCCTTAAGTGGGCGATTTCTCTTAGGAATTCCAAGGAATGTTTTTTGGGCTGAAGCGGATATTTTTCCGGATCAGCTTCTCCCAAAATTTCGATGGTTTCGGCCACAAGTTCAGCTTGTTGGCCAGCTCCTTGGGAAGCAACGATTTTACCGGTGATTTTAAGGCAGGCGCCAGTAGTGCATTTTCTCAGTATGTCATCCTCAATCTGATTAGGATCCGCAACCACCTGAAAGTTTTTGATGGTGGAGCCGTCGTTCATGGCGATAAAGGAGACGTTCTTATTGCTCCTTTTGGTTCTTACCCAGCCCATGATGCTCACTTGCGTGTCCAGAAAATCCCCAGACAAGAGATCCTGTATTTTTTCTCTTTTATTAAAAGCCATATCAAATTGATAATGTTGATGAAATATTAAGTAAACCTATAAAAAGGCCCTTTGGAAAGGAATGCAAAAAAACGATATAATAAGCTTTTTATCAATAAATTGTTCTAATTTCCTAAATTTGGAGACTAAGGGTGATAAATTTGAATCCCTAGTACAGCAATAACCTAGTCGACTTTTCTAACAGAAAATACATATGCAGAAATTACATTTAAGCCAGGTCTTATCTCAAAAGCTTTCTCCTCAGCAGATACAATTTATCAAATTGTTGCAGGTGCCTACTGCTGAACTAGATACAAGGATAGAGGAGGAGTTGGAGATCAATCCTGCGCTTGAAGAAGGAAGAGATGAGGAGAAAAAAGAATCTGAGGATGAAGATTTTGATGATAATTATGAAGAGGAAGCTTCTTTTGATGAAAAAGAGCTAAATATTGATGACTATCTGAATGATGATTATGGAGGCTATAAAATGCAGGGTGACGGAAACTATTCTCCGGATGAAGAAGACCGGGAAATTCCAATTTCCAGCGGCTCCTCACTTCACGAGCAGCTGATTTCCCAACTTGGCTTTCTAAAACTTGATGAGAGACAAAAGATTATTGGAAAGCAACTCATAGGCAGCATCGAAAACGATGGCTACATCAGGAGGGACTTGGAAGCAATACTCAATGACCTTGCTTTTTCCCAAAATATAGAAACAGACTTGGATGAATTGGAAGAGATTCTCAGGAAAATCCAAGACTTTGACCCCGCAGGAATAGCTGCAAGGAACCTCCAAGAATGTCTCTTGATCCAATTAGAAAGAAAAGAACATCCAGAGGACCCAATAGTCATTAACGCCATCAAGATTGTTTCGGAATGCTTTGAGGAATTTACCAAGAAGCATTATACAAAGATTCAAAAGAAACTTGAAATTGAAGATGATGAGTTGAAAAGTGCAGTCAATTATATCATCAAACTCAATCCCAAACCAGGTGGTGTTTCTGATGGACTGGTGAAAACCCAGTATATCATTCCTGATTTTATACTCACCAATGTGGATGGAAAAGTTGACATTTCTCTAAACTCTAAGAACGCTCCTGAGTTAAGGGTTAGTAGGTCTTATTCAGAAATGTTTGATGCCTATGACAAAAGTGATAAAAAAGACAAAAAACTTAAGGATACAGTCACTTTTGTCAAGCAAAAATTGGATGCTGCAAAATGGTTTATTGATGCCATCAAACAGCGGCAACAAACTCTTTTGAGAACTATGCAGGCGATTTTAGATTATCAGACTGAATTTTTTATTGAAGGTGATGAGACCAAACTCAAGCCAATGATATTAAAGGATATTGCTGAAAAAATAGAAATGGATATTTCTACTGTGTCTAGGGTTGCCAACAGTAAATCTATACAGACAGAGTTTGGGATATTTCCATTGAAATATTTCTTCTCTGAAGGTATAGCAACAGATTCGGGTGAAGACGTCAGCAATAAAGAAGTGAAGTCTGTATTGCATCAAATGGTCGATAATGAAGATAAAAGGAAGCCGCTCTCTGACGATAAACTTGTGAAATTGCTAAATGATAAGGGGTATAACATAGCCCGAAGAACAGTAGCCAAATACAGAGAACAATTACAAATCCCAGTCGCCAGACTAAGAAAAGAGCTATAAGTGTACAGAAGTTTAGCATTGTTGATTACATATTTATTTCAGCCACTACTCATGCCTACATTTGTAGTGGCCTTGCTTCTTTTCAAAGCACAGCAACCACCACAATTCAGTTTTACTACAAACCTGCTTTTGGTGTTTATGGTATTTCTAACAACATTCATCATTCCTTCGCTGAGTATTCTGACATTGAAACTCACTAAAAATATATCTTCATTGCACATGAGAGAAAGAAATGAAAGACTTTTGCCTTTCGGGATGGTGAGTGCATTCTTTTTATTGGCTACTTACCTTTTTTCTACCAAGCAGGAATTGGATCCTTTGATTATCATGGCGATGTTTATGATCACAGCCTGCATCATTATCCTCACCATAGTGACATTTTTCTCAAAAATCAGTGCGCACATGATGGGTGCATCAGGATTACTTGGGTTTGCACTATTTGTTTTGATCCAAAATCCACAGTCTCAAACCTTACCTATTTTTCTTGGCACAATGGTGCTCACTGGAGCTATTGGGACATCAAGGTTGTATTTGAATGCACATAAACCCAGTGAAATTCTTTGGGGGTTTTTATTGGGTTTTTCGGTATGTTTCAGCGGGATGTGGTATTGGATGTCATAACAGATAATAAGTTAAAAAAACCATAAAAGGCAGGAAATCCTGCCTTTTATGGTTCATCTTAATTATGGTTTTTGATTAAAGCGGATACCGAAGTATTGCTGCCACTTGGGCACCGTCTGGCATGTTGTCATCTTCTACCATATATACTTTTCCGCTGAATTCCACTACTTTGGAAGCAGCTTCATCTATTAGACAATGTTCACCTTTTTTTTTGTCTTCAGATATGTTAATCTGGTGATTGTCCGGGTCATATGACCCATAAAGATGTTGGTGGTTTGAATTCACCAAAAGCGTGTCCACACCTCCCGTAAGTGCAGCTTTTATGATTTTCAGCTTATCATTGCTAATGGCAAGACCATCTGCAGCCTTTTGATCATAATTTTCTTTTCTTTTGATCTTTTCTTTTTCAAAAAATGGAGCTACTATCTCCCAAGATTTTTGATGTAAGGTCATCATGTCTTTTTCTCCATAAGCACCACTTACATGCCCTTTCAACATATGATTGTACTTGGTGGCATCGTTAAATATAGGAATCAAATAGTCAACACCTGCTAATACCAAAGGTAGAGGATTTTGATTGAGCTTTGGTTCTAACATATTCGTCATCCTGTGAAAATAATTCAAAATGGTGACCTTCTTTACTTCATCAGAACCACCATCGTGACCGTGGAACATTGCTCCTACATTGCCACTTCCCCCTTGCCCATGAAGCTGATCTTGATTCTCATCCTCCTCTTCCTCAGCAGTGAAAGATACTGCCACTTCTTCTGGATCTAGGATGATTTCCTGAACCGTATTTCTTGTGGCTTCGTACAGTCTGATTTGATCCAAATTGAGCAATAAAATATAATAATGTCCATCATCTGACAATTCAGGAATCATTGGCAACAGCATAGGTTTTTCTCCGATAAAATTCTGCCCTTCCCTAAGGTCAATTGGTACTTTGATCATTTCCATTCCCTCTTCTGAAATAAAGCAGGCTAGCATATCAGAATTATTCTGCCAAAATTTATGGTTATCCAATAATTCCGAAGCTGGTGAAAGTAGCTTTTCTATATCTGACTCTTCCATCATGTGCTCTTTCTCTAGCTTACTTTTGACATCCTTCAATTGATTTTTGAAATTTATCTGGTCTTTTTTATATCCGTCTGAACTTTGACGGGAGGTAGGACTGTAGATAGTGATAGTAGGATTGGCTTTCTTTTTGGATAGATTTATAAAATTGTTTCTATTAAAAATTTCCATTGGATTTGATTTTAAGGTTAAACATTTAATTTTGACTTGGGCTTAAGACCCACATTAAAAGGCTCAAAAACTTAGCCAAGGATAACTAAATTCAACTAAAATAATATTTATGAACTACACAGAAAATTATAGAGGAGTAAAAATTGACGTACAATCAGTAAATCTCGATATCAGTGATGCGGTACAGGCAGAAATCAGAAGCTGTATTGATAAGCTTTCTAAGTTTACCAATGTGATAAATGCCGTTGATATTTATTTTAAAAACGAAGGGCAAGGCGCCTCTGCAGAAAGCGTGGTGGGAATGCGTGTGGGAATACCTGGTCCGGATGTTTTTGCAGAAGATAAGGGGGAACACTGGATCCCATTGTTAAAATCAGTTACTGATAAAAATATCAGACAACTCAAAAAGGGGAAATAATTCCCCACATTCACAACAGTAAAAGTTTTTAAAAGCTTCAGGTTAAAATATCCTGAAGCTTTTTATTTGCTCTACGAAATCCAAAGCACTTTGCGGGGACATTATCAGGATGAAGACAATTCCGAAAAGCGCTCCATAAAGGTGTGCATCGTGATTGATTCCATCATCTCCCTTTTTGGCTTTGACCACAGAGTAGATCAAAAATAAAATCCCCAAAGCGAAACCAGGGAGACAAAGAAGACCAAAAAGACAAATGTCCGAAAGGGGCATAAGTATAATACTGGCAAAAACTGTTGCAGCTACTCCTCCCGAGGCTCCCAATGCTCTATAATAGCTGTTTTCATTATGTTTGAAATAAGTGGGAATGTCTGCTATGACGATTGCTGCAATGTAAAATAAAACATATACAATGATACCAAGTCCTGTCCCTAACTTGTAGGTCAGGTACATTTCAATCACTCTTCCAAAGAAATAGAATGTAAACATATTGAATAGCAAATGCATACTATCCTTATGGATAAAGCCAGAAAGGACGAACCTGTCCCACTGCCCTTTATGCTTGATGGTATAAGGAGTAAACATACACCTTTCCATCATTATGGGCTTTTTCCAAGCTTGATAAGAAGTCAGTGCGGTAATGATGATCAAGACCACTGTGGCAGATAATTCCATAAAGTCGGTTTATTTTTCCCTGTTGATCAGGTCTTTGGTCAATTGGTGCAGTACTTGAAAAGCGTCTTGATTTGGAATCTGTAATGATTCAAACTGCTTGAATCCTTTTTCAAAAAACTCCTGCATTTTATCTTCTGTTAAAGATTTGATGCCCAATTGATTATAAATGGCGGTTACAGCTTTAACCTTTTTTTCTTTGTCAAATTCTTTGGCAGCAATCCACTTTTCAAGCTCAGCCTTGACATCCCCTGTGGCCAATTCCTTGGCCTTGATCAGTAAAAAGGTCTTTTTGTTGGCTATGATATCACCGCCGACTTGTTTCCCAAATTTTGCTTTGTCAGCATACACATCTAAGAGATCATCTTTCAGTTGAAAACCAATTCCAATGTTGACTCCAAAGTCATATAGCTTTTGGGCTTCTTTGTCATCTCTTCCGGCCAATATAGCCCCCAGCTGTAAAGCAAAACCAAGCAAGACAGCTGTTTTCAATCGAATCATGTTGATATATGCTTCTTCTTGGACTATATCAATAGCCTCGAAGTTCATATCGTGCTGCTGTCCTTCACATACTTCTGCGGCAGTTTGATTGAATAGCCTGATACATTTGGGCAATAGTTGCGGATCTATGTCCACCAACATGCCATATGCCCTGACCAGCATGACATCTCCTGAAAGAATTGCGGTATTTGGGTTCCATTTTTCATGCACGGTGGACTTCCCTCTTCTCAGCGGGGCATCGTCCATGATATCGTCATGCATCAATGTGAAGTTGTGGAATACCTCTACGGCTGCTGCCGGAGTGAGTATACTCTCAAAATCATCTTTGTAAAGCGCATATGAGAGCAAAGTGAGTAATGGGCGGATTCTTTTGCCTCCCAAGCTCATGATATAAGAAATAGGTTCGTAAAGTTCTGTGGGTGATTCTCCGTATGTTAACCCTTGAATATGGGTTTCCAGTTTTTCAAGAATATTATTTACGCTTACTTTCTGAGTCATTATTTACAAATTCCAAGTCTATAGTTCTTCTGTCAATATCCGTGTTTGTGACACGGACCATCACTTTTTCGCCCAAAGTGATCATTTTTTTATTTCTCGTCCCAATCAGACGCATGTTTTTTTCATCAAATTCATAATAATCATCCTTCATATCTGTCACCCTGACCATACCTTCGCATTTGGTTTCGGTAATTTCTACGAAGACACCCCATTCTGTTACTCCAGTTACAATTCCTTCATAGTCCTTAACCTCAGCCAAAGCCATAAATTCCACTTGTTTGTATTTTATCGAAGCCCTTTCAGAGTCGGCAGCTCTTTTTTCTCTTTCCGAAGAATGAAGACATTTGTCTTCCCAGGTTTCTGCATCTGGAGTTTTACCTCCATCCAGGTAGTGCTGCAATAGCCTGTGCACCATCATGTCAGGATATCTCCTGATAGGGGAGGTAAAGTGTGTGTAGTGCTTGAATGCAAGACCAAAGTGCCCTTTTGGCTCTGTGGTATATTTTGCTTTGGCCATACTCCGGATGGCGAGCTGTTCCAATACATTTTGTTCAGGTTTTCCTGAGATTTCGTCCATAAGCTTATTCAAAGCCTTAGAGATCCTTACTCCTTCGCCGACTTCAATTTCGTGCCCGAATTTTTTGGCAAAATTGGCGAAAGTTTCCAGTCTTTCTGAATCTGGATGATCATGAATCCTATATACAAACGTATCAGCCCCTTTGTTTTTGTTGAAAACAAATTCTGCAACCGTCCTATTGGCCAAGAGCATAAACTCCTCAATCATTTTGTGGATATCCTTACGTTCTTTGATCATCAAACCCAAGGGCTTGCCTTTCTCATCCAGCTTGAATTTAACTTCAACGGTTTCGAAGTTGACAGCACCTTTGTCAAACCTGCGCTTTCTGATTTTTTTTGCAAGATCATTTAGGATAGTCAACTCTTTATAAAAATCTCCCTCTTGCTTGTCAATGCATTCCTGAGCTTCTTCATAAGCAAACCTTCTGTCCGAATGTGTAACCGTCCGACCAATCCAATGATTAAGTACATCAGCATTTTCATCCATTTCAAAAACGCAGGAAAATGTAACTTTATCTTCATTTGGTCTGAGTGAACAAAGTCCATTACTCAAACGCTCAGGTAGCATGGGAATGGTTCTATCTACTAAATAGACAGAAGTAGCACGGTGGTAAGCCTCTTTTTCAAGAAGGGTTTTCGGCTTGACATAATGTGTAACATCGGCAATATGCACCCCGATTTCCAGATTTCCGTTTGCCAAAACCCTGTAAGAAATGGCATCATCAAAATCTTTTGCATCTGCTGGATCAATGGTAAATGTTGGGATATCCCGCATGTCTCTCCTGTTTTTAATTTCCTCTATGGAGATTTCTTCAGGAATGGCGTTGGCTTCTTCTTCTACTTCTTTAGGATATTCAAATGGAAGTCCAAATTCTGCCATAATGGAGTGTATTTCCACTTCATGTTCACCGGCTTTACCCAGTACCCTGGTGATTTTTCCAGTTGGATTCTTGTCATCTTCCCTCCATTCAGTCATTTTGACAACCACCTTTTGATTGTGCTCAGCTCCGCCAAGGTCACCTTTATGCACGAAAATATCATGATGCATTTTCTTGAAGTCAGGAACGACAAAGGCAAACCTTGGAGAAATTTCCACTCGGCCTACAAATTCATCCCTGTCTCTTTCTAAGATTTCAAGAACTTTGCCTTCACTTCTCCCACTTCTTCCTTTTGCAGGGTAAACCATTACCCGAACCCTGTCCCCATCAAGGGCATTTTTCATATCGGCTTCCTTAACCTGAATGTCTTCCTCCAGATTATACTTGGCGTCAGGAATGACATAGCCAAAACGTGGGTTGACATAATCCACTTCGCCCTCTATAAATCCAGGCTCTTTAATGGATGAAAAATAATTTCTGGGGCTTTTTGAAATACTTCCTGATGCTGCCAACTTATGCATGGCAGGTTCTACGGCGCCTTTGGTAAGGCTATCTCTTATTTCCAGCTTTTTTATAACTTGTTTTGCATTAAACTCCTGTCCGTAATTGTTATCCAAAAAGTTAAGAACTTTTCGAGCCAGTTGGGCTGCGTCGGTAATTTTACCGTCTTTTTTCTTGCCTGACCGGCCTTTGTTATTTGATTTATTTCCCATAAAAGTTTTATTTCCAATTATTTGATTTAGGCCCTATACCAGTAGTAAAATGGGCCTGGTTGTTTGTGATATATTCTATAGCTGAATGTATGGCTATTTTTGCGATAAGTAAATCAGCGGTTTCTATTATAATTCTATTTTTCAAAAAGCGAACCAAGGTCTAAAAGTTTTTTTCAGATTTCTTAAGTGATTCAGATTTCATTATGATATTGTTTTCAATAAAGTTAATAAAATCATTCTGGAATGTTCTAAATATTTTTAACTTAGGTTTTAATTGAATTGTGGGCCATATAAACTTTTATCAGGATGAATGCTAAAATAAGATTTTTGTCGCATTTACTTTTTTTAATAACCTTTGGGGTGCATTCTCAAGATTTTCAAGGGATTTATCAAAGCTCCGAAAAAGGAAAGTCATTGGTTCTGAGCATTTCTGAAAAAGGTGAATTGCTGATGGGTAAACTCTATCATGCAGATTTAAGTTCCAGAGAGTTTTTTGCCAGGAAAGAAAAAAGCGGCTTTGTCGGTGTCTTTGAAGTCGAAGGGGAGTCTGAAGAAGTTCATGGAATCCTCCATAAGAAATCCCTCACTTTGACTTTGAAAGGAAGTGAGAAGACTGTGAAAATGGAAAGGCTTTCCAAAGATTTGGAATACGATTTTTCTAAGGTATTTGGGGAAGCTACCAAGGCGCTTAAAGACAAAATTACCGATGTATGGATTTTGAAAGAAAAGTATAAAATTGAAAATGGAGAAAAAGTGTTTTCGGTAGAAAACGGAAAAGACTATATGTATGCCTTTAATCCTGATGGGAAGTATGTTGTTGATGTCAGATATTTAAGGGATGCTGAAAAAGAAGCTGAAAAAAAAATTCCCACCCCACCGGAATTCCGATTGAAAGCAGCAGATTATTTTGAAATGTCACAGATGATGTCGTGGAAAATAGTTGGAAACAATATTCATCTTTTTCCAAGACGAGCTGTTCCTGGATTCCCTGATATAGTTTATGCGGTTGATTTTGAGAGTGATGGGATGATACTAAAAGACCTCGAAAATGGATGGATTAAGGTTTATGAGCGGAAGGATTGATTTTTGAAATAACAGTGGTTAAACTTTGAAATAACACTCAATACAAAAAAAATATCCCCCAGTATCTATTAATAAAATAACCCTATTCCCACACTCTCCTTAATCACTTTGTTCTCAAAATTTCCGTTTTACGCCGGTTTTGCGAAGCATCTTTTAAAGTCAAATACTCAATTAAAATACTGTTGAAATAGGGTTTTTTGGTTTATGGTTCACGCGACGCTCGCAACGACTTTCGCAACGGACGCAGCGGGAGGCCTTTTTCAAGATTTTTCACCTTCTTGATTTCAATATCATTGTATATCAATCAGTATCTACCAATATCTATTTCTACATATTTCGCGAAGCATTTTTCAATATCTAATTCATATCCACCAGTGTCTATAATCATATTTCAACTATATTTCAATTTATCCCGAATCGTTTCACTCTAGGGACCTTCGCTGAAGCTTCGGTTTCTACCTTATTTCAATCATATATCATTCAGAATCATCCCTATTAACAACCTCCATTTCGACCTCAGGAGGGAAACCCTGAAAAGCCAAATAAATCCGGGCAGTGACCAAAACATCTCTTAGGCAGTATTCACGGATCTTTTGAAGGTTGTTTTCCACATAATAGGCCTCATTCACCTGCGAACCATCTATTCCATCTTTTGAGGTGGGGATATCAAATACCGAGGCCAATAATTCCAATCGGGTATAATGCTTGTAATCCCCGAATTTCCATAATTCCAGCGTATCCAAATGACGGATTTCCCAGGGCTTTTTTCCTGCCATCTGAAGTGGTTCGGGAAGTGGAATCCGGTTGATCAAAATCCTTCTGCTCAAGTAGGGAAAGTCAAACTCCTTTCCGTTGTGGGCGCATAGGATCCACTTTTTTTTATTTAAGAGTTCGGCAAAAGCAAGTAAGGTATCGTGTTCGGACTCTTCTGCATAGCTTTTGGTTCGGAACTCCAATTTGCTCTCATCAGGGCTGAAATGAAAATACCCAACTCCTACAGTGATGACTTTGCCAAATTCCGCATAGATGCCTGCTTTGTGAAAAAAGAGACTTCCAGGAGCTTGTGGTTCTTCTTTTTGATCCTGATGGATGTGCTTTTCTTTTTTGAGCCACTCTTCTTGTAAGCGTGAAGGCAGTGCATCAAAAGTTTCCTCTAAGGAGGCCGTCTCAATATCCAAAAAAAGGATGTCTCTCAATTCATTCAAAAAATTGTTCATAATTCTTGGGCTTGTTAGACTATGAAAATATCAAGAAAAAATCTCAAGTAAAAATTTCACTGTATTTCCTTTAAATCTTAAGCATGCAAGACCCCTTCCAATCCAAGTTCCGGGATGTATTTGATATTTCCTTCATCCATACTGCCTTCAGTAAAAATGAATTTCTTGTCAAAAATCTGATCAAGGATATAATAGCTCACCCAATACTCATTGTGCAATGCAAAAAGCGCGGGATCAATGGGTTCTATTTTAGCAATGGACTGTGCTCCCAATTCCTGGATTACATGCCTTAAAGTAGAGGTTTTCTTTTCCTCACCGGCGATCACCCCATAGCCTTTGGAAGTCACCATTACTGTACTCAGTTCAATCAAGTTGAGGTTGATCATATATACAGCCCATTCCGTTTGGCCATTCACCACTTCTCTGGCTATAGCTAACTTAACTCCTGTAACAGGTTGAAAATCGATGTCTTTTTTCATTTTTTTTCTAAGATTTGAGACATGAGACACAAGACATGAGACATGAGATTTGAGACACAAGACGCAAGAAATAAGATTCAAGACAAGTAAAACAAGCTTTTATTCTTGATTTTATTTTAATAATATCCCGAATCATTTCATTATCGGGACTTTCACTAAAGTTCCAGTCCAGGTTCTGCTTTAATGATAACTTTAAAACACACAATATGCCGAAACAATATCCACTAATATCCAATATCCATTAGTATCTAAAACCTTATTTCAACCATATTTCAATTATATTTCTACCGTATTTCTTCTATATTTCCATACAAAATTTTAAACCAACTCCATTTCAAACAGGTTGCTGATATGTTTCTTGACTATTTCTTTGATCTCCTGTGGATCTACGGGCCTGCCGATTTCCAGGTGCAGGGAAGTGACAGCCTTGTCCGGAATGCCACAAGGGACAATATTGTTGAAATAGTCAATATCAGAATTGACATTAAAGGCGAAACCATGCATGGTTACCCATCGGCTGGATTTTACCCCCAAGGCACAGATTTTTCTGGGGTTTTTCTGTTCTACGTGGTCAAGCCACACACCTGTCAGTCCCTCGATTCTCCCGGCAATGATTCTATATTCGGCTAAGGTTAGGATGATGGCTTCTTCCAAAAGCCTCAAATATTTGTGAATATCGGTGAAGAAATTGTCCAGGTCCAAAATCGGGTATCCCACCAACTGACCGGGGCCGTGGTAGGTGATGTCTCCACCACGGTTAATTTTGTAAAAAGTGGCTTGCTTTTCTTTCAAACCATTTTCATCCAAAAGTAAATGAGAAAGCTCGCCGCTTTTTCCTAAAGTGTAAACATGGGGGTGCTCTACAAATATCAGGTAATTGTCTGTAATTTGCTGGGCATCCGGTGCAGCATTTCTATTTGCGATCTTTAGGGCAACGGTCTTTGCGAAAATTTCTTCCTGGAAATCCCAGGTTTCTTTGTAATCCTTGCTGCCAAGGTCTAGAAATTTTACTTTTTTATTGATAACTTGATTCACGGGATGTTTTTAATGCTTTGAAGGAACGCTGAATTTTTTAGGATAGTTCTTTGCTTTTAGCAGAATAAACAGTCCTGGACTTTTAATGAGTTTTTCAATTCTTAAACATTATCATTATGGCAATTCACAATGACAAAGGTAAGGAAGCCGAGGACTTGGTCAAAACCTGGCTATCCGGAAAAGGTTATGAATTTCAGGATGCAAATTACAGGTATAGGCATGCTGAAATAGATCTCATTTTTATTTATAAAGGACTTCTCGTATTTGTAGAAGTCAAATATAGAAGTGGTACAGGATTTGGCTATGCCGAAGAATTTGTAGATAGCACTAAAAGGAAGCTGTTGGTTAAGGCTGCTGACCATTACATCCATGAAAAAGATTGGCACAAGGATATCCGCTTTGATATAGTGGGTGTATATAGGGATAGGAATGGGAACGTTAATTTTAAGCATTTTGAAGATGCTTTTTATTAAAAGCAAGATAGGCCTTTGGGGTTTTGGGCACCTCTTACTTTTTGTTCAATAAAAGAGCGGAGTATATTCCATCTAGGCGCTTAAATTTCACAAGGTTTGGCTATTCCTTTGGCTTTTTTGATTAGTTTCGAGCAAACATATATGGCTATACACCTTTCTGAGCCCTTCGGAAATACTCTCTTGCGTAGGAGCAATTATGATAATTTATAATCAAAAAAAAATCAAATGAAATTTTACGTCATTCTTGGAGTGAGTTTACTGTTATTGTGGGGTTGCGGTACTGACTCCCATGTAAGAAAAGCGAAAGCGGATGCAAATTCTTTTTTGAAAAATATCAGGAACACCGAGCAGCTGATGCTGCACCCTATGGTAGAATCTCAAGATCTTCCAGCATCCGTAGCAAGAGAAAATAAAAAGAGAAACTTTGAAAACTTTAAAGCTTCAGTCAATCAGCTTTGCGGAGAATCTAGTGATTTCAAGTTAGTCAATACTGAGAAAAAAACGGATACTGACCTGGGTGAATTGATCTTTTTGGAATATGAATACTGTAAGGCAATCACCATAGTCATGGGGTATACCCAAAAGGCTGATGGAGTGATATTGTATAGTATTTGGCCAATGAATAAAGATGATAGACCTGCAGATTTATTTGATAAAGGCAAATTATGGGATTGAAAAGGGCAGCCAGACCAGCCACCCTAAGTATTTAAGATTATTTTTTTGCCTGAAACTTTTCTACGAAGTTTTCTACAGGTTTCAGAGATTTGAGGTAAGCGTAAATTGCCTCTAAGTCCTGCTCTTTCATGTCAGCATACATGATCCATGGCATAATGGTCTGAAAGTCTCCGGGTTTGACTTTTTCTGGAACGTAGTCTTTCCCATACATTTTGAAACGCTGCACAAACATCTCCTTTGTCCAATTACCAATGCCACTTGGGTCTGGTGTTAGGTTTGGCGTCGCCAATATTGCTTCAGGGAATTCAAATTCCCGGCCTCCTGCCAACCTCTCTCCAATAAAACTCCCATTTTCAAACTTAGTATGGCATTCCGCACATCCGGAGATTGTGGTAAGGTATCCTCCATAAGCGATTTGGTCCTCCGGATCTGGTCTTTTTGTGAAATTAGCCTTAGAAGGCAAGGTTTTCATTATGATATTGAAAGGAAAATCTGCTTTAGATTTTTCGTGATTTGTCTCTATGGGCTCTAAAGTTCTAAGCCAAGCAATCACCGCTTTTACATCCTCGGGATCTGCTTTGCCAAATTCTCCAAATGGCATTACTGGGAATAATGGTGAGCCGTCTTTTTTTACCCCTGTTGTAATGGCTCTGAATATTTCCCCGTCAGTCCAGTCACCTAGGTTGAATGGAGTAAGGTTTGGAGAAATAAATCTACCTGGAAAGCCTTCTTTTCTGTCAAATATTTCACCACCCGCCGTCAAGGTGCCGGGTATTGGAGGGCCCCCAAATAGTTCGAAGTCCCGAACTGAGTGACAATCTACACACATCATTACATGATGTGCAAGGTATTTGC
>NZ_REBN01000154.1 GCF_007692705.1 Mongoliibacter sp. | reverse complement strand
CTATCCAAGTACCAACATTCGCTTCTGCAAAGGCAGCGTTTTCAACTGAAACGTTTACAACGTCTCCGCTGATCAAATCCTCCGTAGGAACACTTCCCTTTGCTTCTGCATTTGTACTTCCGTCATAGGTTTTGGCTTGTGCAATTATCGAAGCGGTGATTTCTTTTGGATTAACCGTCACAGTCGCAGGCTCAGATATTACTTCTCGACCATTCGCATCATTAACCCTTACGCGAAACCTCAATCCAGTATTTGATACAATTGGAGTTTCAAATTCCAAAGTTGCTGTTTTAGACCCTGAAAATCCGCCTTCAAAATCAACTGCGAGATCTTCAAATCCGAACTCATTTATAAATAGTTGCCATTGATAGGAGAATGGTTCTGTACCGGAAGCCTCAACACTAAAGGAAAGACGCTCTCCATAATTGATTGTTAAATCCTCCGGCTGCTTGGCTATCGCAAGAGGATCTTCAACAGTAATGCTTACTTCCTTGAAGGCTGCATTGAAATTGGCTGTCCCAGCGGCATCTACACGTAACGTACTTTGTCCAGCATTTAATATCGTACCTGATGGCGGATTGTAGGTCAATTCACCTTCTCCTGTAGTCAGGGTTGCATTCAACTGGTCAGCACCCAGAGCGGTACCGAAGGTGATGTTTGCAGGGTTGGCCCAATTAATGATTTGATCGGCTTTATTTACGGTTAATGTAGCCACACCGTTTGAGGTCACCTCTGTATTACAACCTGTTAACACCACACGGTATTTTCTTCCAGATAAACTGAAAGATGGTTTTAATAGAGTTAGTGTTGTAGAAGTTACTCCTGAGTATATCCCTCCGTTTGAGAGGGATGTCCAAGTATCATCGTTAAATTCTTGCCATTGAATCAAGGAAACATTACCAGATCCTATAACTTTAAACTCAACATCTTCTCCATAAGTGATTGTTGCACTTGACGGCTGATTTGTTATCGAAGGCGTAGTGCATGTAGAGCCACCATCCCCGTCACCACCATCAAATCCACTGCCGGGCGAAATAACTCTTCCTGGTGATGTTTGGGCATGTGATACTTGGGCTACAAGGCACAAAAAAAAGAGTAAAATTGTTTTCATACGGTTATTATTTTTGGTTAAAGAAGAATGAGATCGGTTGGTAAGGATTATTAATTCTTTTAATCTTGTAATGCTTCAATTCGCTTTTCGAAAATGAAATAAACAATAAGAATGAGTGTCAGGACGACTAAAATCCACATGATCATTGTCCAATCTTTTTTCCTACTACTCATTTTGATTAAGAGATTTTTATTGATCGAAGAACTCAGTAAATTAAAGACAAACAAATTTTTTGAGGCGACAAAATGCTGACAAGTGTATTTAAAAAATATATAAACACCGGACAAAGACTGGACAAGTAAAAATTAAAAACCTAATATTCAATTACTTATAAATTAAATCCAGTCAATAGAACGAAAGGTCTTGACCCAAGAAGTTTTTCGATGTAGGACTAGCTAATAAACCTTTATTTAATAGACTTCATTCTTTCAAAAAAATTGAAGTAGTTTTCACACTAACGATTCATTTAAAATCTTAAGCCAATCAATGACCTTTTTTCTGCCCATCGAGTTGTACTAGGATTTATCCTATCAAAGTGGATATAAAGATTTAGTAAAAATAAAAGACGTGCATCAAATGTCCGCGATGTATTCGTCAAGATTGGAATCGGATCCTATTTGAAGTCTCTGCCTTAGGCGTTGACGGGTTTTATGAACGCTGTCCACTGAGATACCCAACATAGCAGCCATTTGTTTGCTACTTAATTCCATACGTGTAAGCGCAGCCATCCGCTGTTCAGCCAGCGTGATACCAGCTGCTCCTTTTTTGAGATTTTGGAAAAAATTTGGATAAATTTTATCAAAAAGTGACTTGAATTTCAACCAGTCATCCTCTGTAAGTATGGTTTGCTGGCTTAATTCCGAAATCAACTGCTGTTGTTCTGAAGATTGGATATTGCCATTCAGTTGTTCTTCCAGTTTTTCGATTAGACTGGTTTTTTCTATAATATTGCTGGTAAAGCTTTTTATGCGTTCTTTAGCAGACATTATTTCCTGTTCCATCAGCATTTTTTCACTTTCAGCCTTTTCCAAGGCTATCTTGGTTTTTAATCTTCTTCTATTTATAACCAAGAAAACGATTAAGGACAAAGCAATAATAGTTGCTATCAAACTATTTCTAATAAATAGCTGCTTCTGTTTTTCTTTATTTATTTTTTCAATTCTGTAACGACTCTCTTCACTTTTTAACCTCGCAGCAGAAATGTCAAGACTGCTGGTTGCAATTTCTTTTTCTAACGAATCATTTAATGATATAAAGCGGTCGCTGAAGTAAAATGCACTGTCAAAGTCACCCATTGCCCTATATATTTGACTGAGGGTGAAGTACGTATCACGGAGATATCTGGCGTTCGGCCAAAGACCCAAAAGATGGATAGCTTCCTTTGCTTCAGCTAAAGCGCCGACCTTGTTTCCTCTTGCCAGATTTGCCTGAGCCATCCATTGGGATGCGTTGGCAGCTTCGTTATATGCACTATCGTACAAACTGTATTCAAAATCAGTTTTGAACAAAATCCTGGCTGAGTCATAATTATTTTGGGCATAAATAATCTTTCCAACATTTCCCAATACTTTAGCCTCCAATACATTATCCTCATTTTCTTTGGCAAACTGAAGCGCATGCTGCCAATAAAAAATAGCAGAATCATACTCATTTTTATTATAAAAGCTGCTACCTATTGTATTGAATGCACTTATTTTGTCTTTGTAAGGATCTTCATATTCTTCTTCATAATTGAGTATCTTAAAAGCTGCTAATCCTTTTTTTGCGTATTCAATTGCTTCATCATATTCCCTTATCTGATGAAGTAAATCTGCAAGTTCGATATAAACAAAAGGTTCGACAGGGTAATTTATCTTTTCAAATTGATCCACACCATTTTTGGAATACATGACAGCCCAAGCTGTTTCACCAA
>NZ_REBN01000075.1 GCF_007692705.1 Mongoliibacter sp. | reverse complement strand
ATTAAAAAAAATATCTGATAAAAACTTATTTAATAAAAATTTTAATTAAGTATCGAATAATAAAAAATTAATTTGGTTTAGTAAATCGATTTAGTTAATTATTTCATCATATTTTCAATTGGTTTGGACTCTTTGATTTTTTCTCAAAATTTTATTTATTGGGTATTCCTGAAAAGCTGTATCCACAAAAAAAGACCGAATTAAATCCGGTCTTTTCACTTCTAATATTCTCCAATTTTATTTTTTCAGAAAATCCCTTAGTACATAATGCAGGATTCCTCCATTTTTGTAATATTCAACCTCAATTGCAGAATCTAACCTGCAGAGTACTTCAAATTCAACTTTGCTACCATCTTCTTTTTCGGCAGTTACCTGTAATTGCTTAAGTGGTGAAAGTCCTTCGGAAATTCCTCTAATGGAAAAAATTTCTTTGCCTGAAAGATTCAGACTTTCCGCTGTTTCGCCTTTGTCATATTGTAAGGGTAAAACACCCATTCCCACAAGGTTACTTCTATGTATCCTTTCATAACTTTCCGCAATAACAGCTTTGATTCCCAGAAGACTAGTACCTTTAGCAGCCCAATCTCTTGAAGAACCACTTCCATATTCTTTACCCGCCAATACTATGAGAGGAGTATTGTCTTTCAAGTATTTTTCAGCGGCCTCATACACACTCATTTCTTCGCCTGAAGGAATATGGAGAGTGTAACCTCCTTCTCGCTCTGCCAACTGATTTTTGATCCTTACATTAGCAAAAGTACCTCTCACCATGACCTCATCATTTCCCCTTCTCGATCCATAGGAATTAAAGTCCTTTCTTGCTACTCCCCGGTTGATCAAGTATTGCCCAGCAGGACTGGACTCCGCAAATGAACCCGCAGGAGAAATATGGTCTGTAGTAATAGAATCTCCTAGTTTTAGTAAAACCCGTCCAGATTCGATATCATTTGGTTCTGCTACGACTTCTGAAATACCATTGAAGAACGGTGCTTCTTTAATATAAGTACTTTCGGATGACCAGTTATAGACCTTATCTTTTGGTGCTTCAAGTTGTTTCCACATTTCATTTCCCTCAAAAATTTCACCGTAACTCTTGGCGTAATGCTTCGGAGATAATACCTGACTCATCACTTCACTGATTTCATCATTGGAAGGCCAGATATCTTTTAGATAAACTGGCTCAAGGTTGGGGTCATGCCCTATAGGCTCATTGAGTAGATCTATATCCACACGTCCAGCCAAGGCAAAGGCTACTACAAGCATGGGAGACATGAGATAATTCATTTTGACCTGCGGATGCACTCTAGCCTCAAAATTTCTATTCCCTGAAAGGACAGAACTCACTACCAAATCATTTTCTTCCACAGCACTTGCAATATGCCTGGGTAAAGGTCCTGAATTTCCAATACAGGAAGTACAGCCATAACCCACCACATGAAAGCGTAATGCTTCAAGGTCATCTAATAAACCTGATTTATCTAGGTAATCTGTTACTACTTTTGAGCCAGGCGCTAGTGATGTTTTCACCCATGGCTTCACATCTAATCCTCTTTCCCTCGCTTTTTTAGCCACAAGGCCAGCCCCCAACATGACAGATGGATTCGATGTATTTGTACAAGAAGTAATGGCCGCAATTACAATTGAACCATCATGAAGGGCAAATTTCTCATTATGCAATTTAACCACTACCGTTTTTAGTCCATCCTTGACTTTGGTTTCATATTCAACTCCTTTTGGATCCCCACCTCTATTTTCTCCAGGCTGACTTCCACCTTCACCATACCATCTACCTTCCTCTCTTTTATCAATGGGGATATATTCTCTGCCATGTACACTTTCCAAAAGCTCCCCAAACTTATTTTTAAACTCTCTTAAAAGGATCTTATCCTGGGGTCTTTTGGGACCTGAAACAGTTGGCTCCACACTGCTGAGATCCAACTCCAAGAGTGAGCTATACTTTATTTTGTCCTCGTTTTCTCTCCATAACATATTGGATTGGCAATATTTTTTCACCAAGTCAATCTGATCTCCAGTACGATTGGTTTTCTCCATATAATCCAAAGTCCTGTCATCTATTGGAAAATAAGTTACCGTACAACCAAACTCAGGCGACATGTTGGCAATAGTGGCTCTATCAGGAACTGAAAGATGGTCAAGGCCAGAACCAAAAACCTCCACAAACTTACCTACAACACCATGCTTCCTTAGCAATTCGGTTATGGTTAAAACCATATCGGTTGCTGTAATACCCAACTGTAATTTCCCAGTAAGTTTTAACCCCACTACCTCAGGCATGATAAAATAAATAGGTTGGCCCAGTATTGCAGCTTCTGCCTCTATGCCTCCTACGCCCCAGGCTACAACACCAATCCCATTGACCATGGGGGTATGTGAATCTGTTCCAACTAAAGTGTCTGGAAATACATTACCATCTCTTGAAATCACACCTTGAGCAAGGTATTCCAGATTGACCTGATGACAAATACCCATTCCTGGAGGAACAACTGAAAAATTATCAAAAGCTTTTTGCGCCCATTTCAAAAACTGATACCGTTCGCCATTTCTCTCATATTCAACTTCCACATTTTTTTGATATGAATAATTTGTACCAAAAAAATCTACTTGAACAGAATGATCAATTACCAAATCCACTGGTATAAGAGGATTGATTTTATTGGGATCTTTACCTTTTCTTACGGCCTCTGCCCTTAAAGATGCAATATCCACAACTGCTGGAACTCCTGTAAAATCCTGCATCAAAACTCTGGCAGGCTTGAATGGAATATCCTTGTCAGATGGATCTGGAGTCCAAGTGGCGAGAGTTTCTATATGCTCCTTGGTAACACCAAAGTCATCAAAATTTCTAAGGGCATTTTCCAGAAGTATTCTTATCGAAAAAGGAAGGGATTCAATATCATATCCAGCTTCCTGTAAAGATGCAAGACTCCAATAATTTAGTTTGCCATTTTTAGAGTCTAATTGTTTTTGGGTGTCCTGTGGATGAATTTTCATAAATATTGGATTTTATTAAAAAGATGATTCATAATTATAACTGAAATCACATCGTATTAATTCTCAATTTACTTAAATTATGGCCAATACGATTTTAAAAAGGTAGTTTTTTGAAATTCTATAAAGGCAGACTATGGTAACAGCACTTATAATTATAAGTCTTATTATGATTTTGGCTACTTTTATTCCGGTCATTAAAAAAGACCATTGGACTTTTCGCATCTTCGATTACCCAAGATTTCAGAAAATAACACTTTGCTCTCTAATTGTAATAGCTTGGCTTTTTTTTGACATAAAAGAAAATATACTTCAATTCGCAGTCTTTATGGGCTTGATTTTAAGTGTGCTTTATCTGGCTTATCAAATTTTCCCTTTTACTCCATTTGGAAAAAAAATGGTCCAAAACAGTAAAGAAAAAAATGGCAAAATACTTTCTGTTATGGTGATTAATGTATATCAATACAATAATAAATTTCAAAAAGTAATAGACTTGTTAAAGATTGAAAACCCTGACCTTTTTCTATTGGTTGAAACAGATCAAAACTGGACTGACCAAATCCAAGGCTTCAAAAAAGACTATCCATTCTTCATAGAAGTCCCAAAAGATAATACTTATGGGATGTTGTTTTTTTCTAAAATTGAAATAAAGGAAGAACACATTAATTATTTGATAGAAGAAGATGTTCCTTCTATAGAAGTGACACTTAATGATCCTGATTTCGGAGAAATAACCATTTTCGCATTACACCCAACCCCTCCCGTACCAAGTGAAAACCCAAGCAGTACAGAAAGGGATGCAGAGATTTTATTAGTCGGAAAAAAAATAAAAAATATTGAAAAGCCTGTTTTGGTCTTAGGTGACTTGAATGACGTAGGTTGGTCTTATACTAGCGAATTGTTCCTCAAGGTCAGTGGCATGCTGGATCCTCGAAGGGGTAGAGGCATGTTCAGTACTTTTCACGCAAAATATTTCTTTATGAGATGGCCTCTTGATCATATTTTTGTAAGTAAGCATTTCACATTGAAAAGCTTGAAAATTCATCAAGATATAGGCTCAGATCATTTCCCAATGAGTGGACATTTCAAATTAAACTTCATAAATGATAATGAGGGCCTAAAAGCAACACTAAGTGAAAAACTGCAGGCAAAAGAAAAGATCCAAAAGGCCTAGACAAAAAAACCTGCACAAGGCAGGCTGTTTTTTTTGATAATAAATGAAATCCAAGATCATCTCTCACTTTCTTTTTCTACTATATCTCCTCCTCGGAATCATTCGTCCTCATTGGCCTTTTCCATTCTTTTGAAACCTCTTCTAAAAGGCCAGGTGTATTCCAATGCTTCAAGGCCTCTATTGAGGTTCATGGCCGAACTGTCAGCATATATTAGCGTTTGTTTTAACCTTTCCGCAAATTCCTGATCATTGATCATCATTCCCAGGGTGTTATCCTTATCGTTCAATTTTTCTGTAACCTTGGAAAGATTACTGGTCATCTGATTGGCATTGGCGGCAGTAGCTTGCAATTCGTTGACAGATTGCTGCAAGTTTTTATAAAGTTCTTTATCAGTTACCAAATCATTGAATAAATTTCCTTCCTGATTAAGATTCTGGGCAAACTTATTCATCTCTGCAATCATTCTATTACTATTGACAGAGGCTATTTCGAGATTCTTTAAGGTATTTTTAAAATTTTCACCTAATAGACTATCCGTCATTACTGTTCCAACAATTCCTTGACCTTCAGCTATTTTTGAAGTTAGTACTTTTAGGTTCTCAGTGATAGTAACGAGATTAAGGTTATTTTCCTGGAGGGTTTCCATCATCCTATCAGTATCCAAAGGCATTTCTGCCTGTAACCTATCTCCATTTTCTACAGAAGGTGCTTGGGTAGTACCTCCATAGATGACAATGATTTTATTCCCAATAAGGCCATCTGATCCAATTGTAGCCTTAGAATCTTTACGGATATATTCCCTAACCTTTTCCTCAACATTCATGATAATCTCTACCTGGGAATCCCCATAAAAGTTAACCCGTCTTACTGTCCCGATCTTGACACCTGAAAACCAAACATTGTTCCCCACTTGCAGGCCTGCTACATCATCAAAAACCGCATTCAATGAAATGCTTTTGACAAATTTCTTCTGTTGTCCCCCCATGGTAAGTATACCTGCAACCAAAATGGCAATTCCCACTAGGACGAATATGCCAACGATGACTGTTTTTTTATTATCGTTTCTCATTATTTAATGAAGTTATAGTCATAAAATGATTTTACTCTTTGGTCAGAAGCATTATTAAAGACCTCCTCAAATGTACCTACAGCTTTAAACTGTCCATCCAACAATACAGCCATCCTATCACCCGTGGCTTTAGCACATGTCAGGTCATGAGTAATGACAATAGATGAAGTATTGAATTGCTCTCTTACCTGGGTAATCAACTTGTTGATATCTCCACAGGTAATTGGGTCAAGTCCCGCCGTAGGTTCATCATAGAGCATGATTTCTGGGTTGAGAATCAAAGTTCGTGCTACGCCTATTCTTTTTTTCTGTCCTCCTGACAGTTCAGATGGCATTTGATTGACTGATTGAGGCAAACCAACAGCATCCAACAACTCGTCTACTTTTTTATCAATCTCCTTCCTCGTCAATCCTTTGATATTTCGGGTCAAAGGAAATACAAGGTTCTCTTTGACAGTCATACTGTCATATAAGGCTGAGTGCTGAAATGAAAATCCAATCTTCAATCTCAGTTTATTAAACTCTTTTAAAGAAAGCCCAGCTGTATTTTTACCAAGTATTTCAATATCTCCTTCATCCTGAGTAAGAAGACCAACCATTATTTTGATCAATACCGACTTTCCACTACCGGATTTACCTAAGACTACTAAGTTTTCCCCCTTGTACAAATCCAGGTCAACTCCCATCAGTACATGATTTTCATCGAAAGACTTTTTCAAGCCTCTGATTTTTACCACCTTTTCATTTTCTTCATTATGCATATCTGATGGCATTTACAATTTGTAGGAATAGCAATTCCTCTATGAATATTAAAAACATTGCCATCACTACAGAAGCATTGGCTGCTTTTCCTACTCCTTCTGTCCCTTTAGATGAGTTGTATCCCTTATAACATCCCACTATACCTATGGTGAACCCAAAGACAAGAGACTTTATAATGGATGAAAATAAATCCAGAAAAGAGATTGCTTCAAATACTTGAACGAAGAAAGTTGAAAGACTGACTAGCTCATTTGCATTTACACTTAAAAATGAACCCATCAAAGCTACAAAATCTGTGTACATCACCAATATGGGGATCATGAATGTGGTAGCAACAGTCCTGGTAACTACTAAATATTTAAAGGGATTGATAGCTGAAACTTCCATTGCATCAATCTGCTCCGTCACTTTCATAGAGCCTATTTCTGCACCAATACTTGACCCCACTTTTCCAGCTGCAATAAGTGCGGTAACCAAAGGACCCATAGCCCTTACCACTGCTATGGATATCAGGGCAGGCAACCAGCTAGTGGCACCAAATTCGGTAAGAGAAGGCCTGGACTGATTGGTAAAAACTATTCCAACAATAAAACCGGTAAGGGAAATTAATGGCAATGACCTATACCCAATTTCATAGGATTGGCGCATGATCTCTCTGAACTCAAACGGAGGCTTAAATGCCTCCTGAAAGAAACGCTTAACAAAAGAAAAAGCACTTGCAAGACCAATGAAAAACCGGTCGATTTTTTTACTTATTAAAGGCTTATTTTCATTACTTATTCCAGGCATATAAAATTAATCAAATACTATTAGTTTTCAATTTCTAAGATTTCAGACATGATCTCATTTTTTAAAGGTTTGATCAAAAATCCGGAAACCAAATCATAATCCATGCTTGCTTGAATGTCTTCTGGATCCATAGAAGAAGTAAGCATCTTTACTTCAATTTTTATTCCTTTGGAGTTAAGCAAATCTAAAAAATCCCAGCCTCTCATTTCAGGCATATTGACATCCAAAATCAAAAGGTCAGTACTATTCGCTTCCAGCCAATCCAAAGCATTGTAGGGATTTTCAAAGAAGAAAAGTTCCAACTCAGGCTTTAACCTCAATAGGTTTTTTTTGTTTATCATGTGCTGGATGGTGTCATCATCTACAAATACAATTCTGTTAATCATACGCTAATCTTTTAAAATAAATCAGTTTTTAAAAACGATAATTTTTAAGCATTAGATTATGTCCATTCAAAATCCGTGCGACTTAAAACATCAGATAAGACACAAATATAAAAACAATTGATAGGGTGAGAGGATAAATCTTTCGGAATTCTATATTTAGCTAAGACTAAATTTTTTAGCCTACCCTGTATAAGGCATGGCTAAACCAACTATAGTAGTCATACAATCAGAACCTTAACCTATACAGACACAATTTAGATTAAAGCCAAATCTATACTGAATTTTATACTTAATTAAGAAAAAAACTTGATAATTGAAAATTTTTCAGGCTGCTCTACAAGGTAATTTTAAACATATCCTCCCCGAAAAACAGTCTTAAACCAATTTATCCTACTTGGTCTTTTTGGGGTGATTTGTACTCTTCAATTACTTTTCATGAATGAAAAATGACATTATCAAAATTGACTTTTCTATTATTAATTTTGAGGTTTTATTTAGATTGCCGAATTATAATATTTTCAAAAAAATATGGAGACGAGCAAAAAAGCTTTAAGCATAAGGAAGAGAATCTTAGAAATCCTTTTGTTCTTCAGGGACAGATTTGATTTGCATGAAGGCAAAGAAGACGAACTGGAAACCATAGATTACATCCGCAAAAATATTGAGTTCAAAGGTGCTAATTTGTGGATTTTGATCTTCGCGATTTTTGTGGCTTCGGTAGGTTTGAATGTGAACTCCACTGCTGTGATTATAGGTGCGATGCTAATTTCCCCACTCATGGGTCCCATCATGGGAATAGGGTTGGCAGCAGGGATTAATGATTTTGAGCTACTCAAAAAATCCATGAAGAATTTGGGTATTGCAGTATTGATTTCAATTTTAACAAGTACTATTTACTTCTCTTTTACACCTTTGGATGATGCACAATCTGAGCTTCTTGCAAGAACTGAACCGACCATTTGGGATGTCTTGATAGCACTCTTTGGAGGTCTAGCGGGTATAGTCGCAGGATCCAGAAAAGAAAAGAGTAATGCCATCCCAGGTGTTGCCATTGCGACCGCTTTGATGCCTCCTCTTTGCACGGCGGGTTATGGTTTAGCGACAGCAAACCTTTATTACTTTTTTGGTGCCTTTTACCTGTTTTTTATCAACTCTGTTTTCATCAGTCTCTCGACTTACCTGATCGTAAGATTTATGAAATTTCCCAAAAAAGAATTTATGGATAGAAAAAGGGAAAAAACTGTTAAAACCTATATTACTGTATTCACTATTCTCACCATAGTTCCAAGTGTTTATTTGGCCTATAATATTGTAAAAAGAACTATCTGGGAAAAATCAGCAACCCAGTTTGTAGCCGCAGAACTGGAGTTTCCAAATACTCAAGTACTATCTTCAAATTTGAATTTTGATGCAGACTCTGCTGTCATTGACATAAGCTTGATAGGAGAAAGAATTTCCGATGAAGAAATAATTATTTTACAGAGGAAATTATCAGTATTCAATCTCACAAACACCTATCTGAACATCAAACAAAGTGGCGATACCGGCACAGACTTGAATATACTTAGGTCTGATATTTTAAAAGACCTATATGAAAGAAATGAGCTTCAAATACAAGATAAGGATAGGCGTATAGCCTTACTTGAAAGAGAATTGGAAGAGTATGGCAGCAACAATAGACAGGTGATGGATATCGCAAGAGAAGCAAGGGTCAATCATAATGGACTACAAAATTTCTCCATAAATAGGGCAATAATTGCGAATCTTTCAGAAAACAAACAGGATACCATTCTTATGGCATATGCCAAATTTGGTCGCGTACCAAGCAGCCAAGAATTAATCAAGTTTGAAGAGTGGCTAAAGATAAGGACAAAAGTAGACTCACTTACACTCATCGTTGACTAAAAAATTTATACCATTTAATCCGGTAAGCCGTAAATAAAAAATCTTCTTCTCCCATTCTAATTGATACGTTCTCGTATGAAAAAGCAGAGTAAATCTTCACTTTTGTGGTGGTTTATTCTCCAAACAGAAGAATGACTTTGACCAATGCCAAGGGTTACAGGCCAAAAAAAAACCGCTATTATAAAATAGCGGCCTTAAGAGAGTTTTTATAAATTATTCATCTTACTTATTTTCTCCTGATTTCCCTTTGCTTCCTGCCGAACTGGATGCCCCTTGTTCGGTACCGGCAATTGAAGACCTCATATCAGTATCAGACTTAATATTCTCCATTCTATAATAATCCATCACACCCAATTTCCCAGACCTGAATGCATCAGATATAGCTTTAGGGACTTCTGCTTCAGCTTCGATTACTTTAGCACGCATTTCAACTGCTTTTGCTTTCATTTCTTGTTCAAGAGCTACTGCCATTGCCCTTCTTTCTTCTGCTCTGGCTTCAGCAACCTTCAGATCTGCAGATGCTTGATCAATTTGTAATTTTGCACCTATATTGGTACCTACATCTATATCAGCTATATCAATAGATAAAATCTCAAAGGCAGTTCCTGCGTCAAGACCTCTCTCCAACACTAATTTGGATATCTTATCAGGATTCTCCAATACGCTTTTATGATTCTGGGCAGAACCTATTGACGTTACAATACCCTCTCCTACTCTCGCCAAGATTGTATCTTCACCGGCACCCCCTACCAGTTGAGCTATATTTGCTCTTACAGTCACTCTTGCTTTAGCAATAAGCTGAATACCATCTGCTGCTACAGCAGCTACGTTTGGCGTATTGATGACTTTTGGATTTACGGATATCTGAACTGCTTCGAAGACATCTCTTCCTGCTAGGTCTATCGCTGTGGCCTGTTTAAATGACAATTTAATATTGGCTTTATCTGCAGAAATCAAAGCCCTAATCACATTGGGCACATTTCCTCCAGCTAAATAGTGAGTCTCTAATTCATTTGTAGTCAAGTCCAAGCCAGCTTTTGTAGACGTAATTAGAGAATTTACTATTACACTAGGTGGCACCTTACGGATTCGCATACCAATGAGCTCCCCTATTCCTACCTTTACATTGGCAAAAATAGCGGTGATCCAGAGGTTAACTGGAACAAAATAAAGAAATACAAAAAGAAGAATCAGCCCGGCAAAAGCTGCAAATAAAATGAATGCCGAATTGGTCATTTCCATAAATTAAGATTTTACGATTATTTTATTATCTTCCAATTTACTAATAATTACTATTGAACCTACCCTAATAAAACCTGTTTCAGATTTTACTTCATAAATATTATCTCTAAACTCTACTTTTCCAAAGGGTTTGATGTCGGATACCGCCTTGCCCTCTTGACCTGCTTCAAGGCCTAAAAGCCTGTCGTCAAAGGACCTTGAAGTACTCGTATCCTTAAGCGAGAATTTATTCCAAACCCCTGATCTAAACCCATAAACCAATAAGGCCAAATTGACAAGCAATGTGCCTCCCAATACAAGTCGGCCTGTTTCTATTCCAAAAGAAATATAACCATAATAAACCCCAGCTATTGAAAAGAGCAACCCCAAAATCCCTATTATTGTTGTTCCTGGTACAAAAATAATCTCTGTCAACAAAAGGATTAGGCCTACTAATATGAGTGAAATTAATATAAACCAAGCCATATGAGTGTTAATTTTGATACTCCCAAAGCTAATAAAAACAACTAAAAATTTTATAATAAAAAAACCTCCAGTGAAGGAGGTTTTCGATTTTTTCAAATTCTATTCCAGTTGTCAGTTGATTAAACTATCAAAATTTAGTTTTAATCTGTACTTAAGGTAGTCTACACAAACAAATATAAAACTCATCGATAGACACTCAATATTATATTTTATGTGAAAATCCTGAATGATGCCAGTAGCCTAATTTTATATGTTTATCGTGAAGGAAGACGAATGACGCAAGCCTGCCTGCTGGAAAAGGCAGGACCGAAGTTTACTTAAATCCGAAATTTACACAGAATGATAGCCGTTTAACTATTCTACTGGGAAAGAAGCGGATATTCATACTTCTTAATATGCCTTAGCGAACAACACACGCCCTTTGGAAGGCTTACCTGAATATATACACTTGCCGTCTTCTTCTTTTTGATCGATAGGGATACATCTTATCGTAGCCTTAGTAAGCTCTTTGATTTTATCTTCAGTTTCCCCAGTTCCATCCCAATGAGCAGACAAGAAACCTCCCTTATTTTCCAATACTTCCTGAAATTCATCCCAAGTATTCACCTCCATAGTCATTTCCTCTCGGAAAGCAAGTGCTTTTGAATAGATGCTTTTCTGAATTTCATCGAGTTTAGCAACCACATAATCTTCAAGAACGATTTCAGATAAATCTACTGTTTCTTTGGTCAGGGTATCCCGCCTGGCAAGTTCAATAGTATTATTTTCAAGGTCCCTTGGTCCCATTGCAATCCTGAGCGGAACACCTTTCAGTTCATACTCTGCAAATTTCCATCCCGGCTTATGTGTATCCCTATTATCGAAATGAACCGAAACTCCTTTTGCACGGAGTTTTGTCATAATCTCCTTGGCTTTTGCAGAAATCTTCTCTAGCTCCTCCTCTCCTCTGTATATTGGAACAATTACAACTTGATTAGGCGCTAATTTTGGAGGGAGTACCAAACCATTATCATCAGAATGTGCCATTATCAAAGCTCCCATTAACCTTGTACTTACACCCCATGAAGTTCCCCATACATATTCCAATCCACCTTCCTTAGTAGCGAATTTGACATCAAATGCTTTTGCAAAATTCTGTCCCAGAAAATGCGAAGTACCTGCTTGGAGGGCCTTACCGTCCTGCATCATGGCTTCTATACAATAAGTATTTTCTGCACCTGCGAACCTCTCGTTTTCACTTTTCACACCTTTTACCACAGGAAGGGCCATAAATTCTTCAGCAAATGTGGCATAAATGTTCATCATCTGTACTGTCTCATCTATTGCCTCCTGCTTTAAGGCATGGGCAGTATGCCCTTCTTGCCATAAAAACTCCGTAGTCCTTAAAAACAGTCTGGTCCTCATTTCCCATCTCACCACATTTGCCCACTGATTCACCAATAATGGCAAATCTCTGTAAGATTGGATCCAATTTTTGTAAGTACTCCAGATTACAGTTTCAGAAGTAGGTCTGACAATTAATTCTTCTTCCAGCTTAGCGTCAGGATCGACAATGACACTTTTTCCATCTTCAGAGTTTTTCAACCTGTAGTGCGTGACTACTGCACATTCTTTTGCAAAGCCCTCAACATGACTGGCTTCTTTGGAAAGGTATGATTTGGGTATAAAAAGTGGGAAATATGCATTCTGATGACCTGTTTCTTTAAACATCCTGTCAAGTTCGGCCTGCATCTTTTCCCAGATAGAATAACCATATGGCTTAATTACCATACAACCTCTTACGGGGGAATTTTCAGCCAAATCCGCTCTTTTAACTAATTCGTTATACCAAAGAGAGTAATCCTCACTTCTTTTTGGCAATCCTTTGCTCATAGTGTTTTTGTTGAATTCAAAAATCTAGTTATCTTCGCTCAATACTGCGGGAGGCAAATATAAAGTAAAATTTAATAACCCTCTCTTATATGATCCGTATAAAGTAGTAGTCAGCAAAACCGAACAAAATGAAAAACCTTAATTACATCCTCACACTTGGAACTGGAGCAATGCTTCTTTTAGCTTCTTGTAGCACTAGCTACAATGCGATGAGAAGTGGTGAAACTGACGACTTGTATTTTATGTCGTCCGATGCTCAAATTGCTACAGAGTATGCAGTTTCAAACAACAACCCTCAAAACTTCCAGTCTTTAAGTACTGTATCATCTGATGAATTTGATCAGGAAAATTTCTCTGCAAGAAATGTTAATCCTGAGTATTTAGCCAGATACCAGTCCAACTCTTCTAACCAAGAGGAGGGTTCAGTATATTTTGACGAAAATCAGGGAGATGAGTCCAATCCGAACGTAAATGTTTATAATAATTTTTATGGATCAGGTGCTGGACTTCCAGGACAAGGTTTCAACCAAAGCAGGGTTAATCTTAACCTAGGATTTGGTATGGGAATGGGAGGATTTGGTTTTGGTGGCCCAATGATGGGTGGCTTCGGTTGGGGAGCTCCTATGATGGGATGGGGTTCACCATGGATGATGGGTGGATTTTATGATCCGTTTTTTGATCCCTTCTGGGGACCAGGAATGGGATTTGGAATGCGTCCTGGTTTTGGCTGGGGTATGGGTCCACGATTCGGTATGGGATGGAATTCCATGTGGGGCATGAACATGGGCTTTGGCTGGGGCGGAGGCTTCGGTTGGGGCAACCCAATGATGGGCATGGGAGGCTTCGGCATGATGGGTCCTGGATGGGGATGGGGCGGAAGGCCGATCTTCGTTACTCCAGGTTATCCAGGTGAAGCTGGCCGTCAGATAGTGAGAGGTGCAAGACCAGGTAGAGGTGCTGGTACTGGTGTTGGTGCAGGTAATTTGGCTCCTTCAAATAGGCCCGCAACTACCCGAGCTGCCAGAAGAGATGCAGCAACATCTGCATCAAGAGTAGGATCTAATAGATCTGGACTTTCTTCGTCTTCAAGTAGAAATGCCAATAGAGATTTTGGTACTTCTCAAAACGAATATGTTAGACAAAATAGCAGAATTGCAAATGCTTCCGCTAGACCTGGAGTAAGAAACACAGGTTCTGCAGCTGCAACAAGACCAAGTTCAAGAACTGGTTTGAATAACTCAAGACCAGCCTACAATAATACCAATAGACAGAATACCAGAAGTGCTTATTCTGCTCCTGCAAGGGCAAATACAAATAGAAGTAACATGGGTACCAGAACTAATCCTTCTTATAACAGAGGAAATGCTGGTTCTTATAACAATAACAGAATGGCTCCATCCAGAAGCATGAGCCCTTCTAGAAATTCAATGAGTTCACCAAGTAGAAGCAGTTCACCCGCTATGAGAAGTGCACCAAGCAGAAGCAGTGGTGGCGGTTTCAGCAGCGGAGGCGGTAGCCGAGGCGGCGGAGGTGGAATGAGCTCCGGAGGATCACGAGGAGGAAGGGGGAATTAATTCCCCCCTTTTTTTTACCTTATCAATTAATAAAGAAGGCATATTATTTGAGAAATATATACTCAGTCAACAATTCTGATTTTATATGATATCAATCAAGAAGTTATTATTATCCGCATCTTTTCTTCTATTCTCCATGTCACTTGTTGAGGCTCAAAGTGGATATTTTGAAGATGCTTTGAGATTCAGTCAGTTTTATTCCACCGGTTCTGCTCGGGTTACAGGACTTGGAGGTGCACAAATGTCTTTGGGAGGTGATATTTCCAATATACATACCAACCCAGCTGGATTGGGGTTTTTCAGAAGATCTGAGTTCAGTATTACTCCATCTTTTGGTTCATGGACAACTGAGACCAATTATCTTGATCAAATTCAGGAAAACAGGACAGGAAATATCGCTATTCCAAATCTAAGTTTGGTCATCAGCAATCCTAAGGGTCCTTTGGAAACTGGAGCTTTTAGAGGTGGTACTTTTGGAATCAGCTTTAACAGAACAAATCACTTCAATTCAAACTTTGGCTATTTTTCGGACATTGAGGGGCAAACTTCAATTATCGATGCTTTCATTCAGAATGCTAGTGGAATTCCCGAAAATCAAATCGAAAATTTCGGATTAACCGGTTTGGCTTACAACACCTTCCTAATTAACCCAATAACAGAAGATGCCAGTGGAAATCCAATCAGCAACCCTTCTGAATATGACTCATTTGTTTTAGGGTTTCCCTTTCAAGATGAATCAGTAATAACTGAAGGAAGAACTACACAAACATCCCTTTCTTATGGGGCTAATTTTAACAATAAATTGTTTGTCGGTGCAGGATTAGGTTTAACCTCTATCAGCTACACTTCTCGAAAATCATATGGTGAGGAATTTTTCAATGAGCCTTTACAAGTAACTAGTATTGAAGAGTTTTTAAATATCAACGGTTTTGGAGCAAACCTTAATCTTGGAGTAATATATAAACCAATAGATGTAGTAAATCTAGGGTTCAACTTCCAATCTCCTACTTGGTACAGACTCAACGAGGAATATGAAGCCTCTATGATCAATCAGTTTGATAATTTTTATTTTGAGCCAGAAGACATCACATTAGGAAGAGAGGAATCCAGTACGCCTATTATATTAGGAACATACAACCTCAACACCCCTATGAGATTCTCAGGCGGAGCAACATTCTTTGCCGGTAAAAACGGTTTTATCACAGCTGACATTGATTTTGTGGATTACAGCAGAGGAAGGATTAATTCAAGAGATTTCAATCCTAATGATGATAATCAGGAAATACGAAGGCTATATGGACAAACCTTTAACTATAGAGTAGGTGGTGAATACAGGATTGACAAATTTAGATTCAGAGCTGGATATGGTTTCTATGGAGATCCTTTCAGAAGTAGTACCTTTAGTCGTAGTACCCAACAATTCTCTGGTGGTTTTGGCGTAAGGTTCGAGAAATTCTATGTAGATGCAGCTTTAATGTCTATGAGATTTGATCAGCTTTACAACCCCTACTCTGTGATAGAAAATGGGCAAGAAATAGGCCCTATCATAGAAATCCGGAACAATATCACAAATGGTATGCTTACTGTAGGTTTCAATTTCTAAAAAATGTCATCAATTCAGATATCAAAAGCTCAGTGGAAATATCATCTCCACTGAGCTTTATTTTTGACTTAATATAGTATTGCTCTCTTTGGGCAAAAATATTTTTCAACTTCAAAATGATCTCCCCGTTATCCATGCCTGCAAACATAGGCCTCTTGCCTGTTTGATCTTTAGAAAGTCTTTTCAAAAGTTCTTCACAAGACACTTCAAGATAAACAGAAACAGCGCGTTCATTGATTAATTCCATATTGTCATTAAAGCAGGGAGTCCCACCTCCTGTTGAAAGCACAAAGCCTTCAGCACTTCTCAAAACTTTTTTTAAGTAGGCAGTTTCCAATTCACGAAATCGCCCCTCCCCATGATCCATAAAGATATCTTTGATAGATTTATTTTCTCCTGCCTCAATAGCTTCATCTAAATCTATAAACACAAAATTCAATTGCCTGGCTAAGAGTTTTCCGAATGTGGATTTCCCTGAACCTGGCATTCCTACCAAGACAATTATTAAAGGTGTTCTCATTTAGCATAAATGCCTATCACTTCTTCAGAAGTAGGCGTATTTCTTACATGATATTTCTTCAAGACTTCCCCGTCATCAAGTAGCATCAAACCCGGGTTAGATCTCATGATGGTTTTTATAACTGTAGCATCTGCCTGATAACCTTCTACTTCCCATCCTCTTTCTTGAATCAATCTATCAATTTCATCTTGAGAAGAAGCTGCAACAACCAATGGGGTAATCGGTGTAGCCTGTAAGCCTTTCATCACTTCATCTATTTTTTCTAAATGATTTGTATTCATTTTAGTTATAGAGGTAATTAATAAAACTGCTTTTCTACCACTAAGTATTTCATCCGTGTAGTCCCCTGCATCATTCCAAACAGCAAAATCAGATATTTTAGGTAAAGCATCTTCATTCATCAGTTTCATTTCCTTAAATTCATATGATTCATCGGAAGGGTATTGGTCAAAAATAAACTCTTCACCATCTTTTGACATCACATATTCATATTGTAAAGGAGCAGAAGGTTGCATGGCTTCGGGAATATTCACACCTTCTTTATATGCTCTAAAATCAATAAATGGAAGGTTTCTGATAGCAATGACGGCCAAGCCTACAGAAAAAACCAGACTGACTCTTACGGTCCACTTCGCCCATGTGGGACCATCATTGGATAATGAGTTTCTAAAGAAAAATAACACTGCTATCAATACTAATAATATCACATCTTTTATAAAAGATTCCCATGGTGTCAATTTGATGGCATCTCCAAAGCAACCACAATCTGTCACTTTGTTAAAATAAGCAGAGTAGAAAGTCAAGAAGGTGAAAAACAGAATCATTAAGCTCAAAGCCCAAACAGTAAACCTTAACCTGACACCCAAAATCAACATGATACCAAGTACCACCTCAGCTACCACCAGGAATACTGCCAAAGGAAGTGCAATATCCTTGAAGATGTAAAAGAATGATGCTATATCGTTGGAAAAGACATCAAAATACTCTTCCAATTTGATAGCTGTACCTACAGGATCATTGACTTTGATAAGTCCAGAGAAAATAAATAAACCTCCGACAAATAGCCGGATGATAAACAGAATGGTTTGTCTAAACATTGTAATCTAATTTGATTAAGCAGAAAACGGCATAATTGATCATATCCTGATAATTGGCTTCAATACCCTCGGAAACAATCGTTTTCCCTTGGTTATCTTCTATTTGCTTGACACGGTATAGTTTCATTAAGATGATATCAGTAATAGAGGAAACCCTCATATCCCTCCAGGCCTCCCCGTAGTCATGGTTTTTATTTTCCAAAAGACCCCTAGTATCATTTACCCACTTGTCATACATGGGTTCCAGCTCTTCAAAACTGAGTTCAAGCCTATCATCTTCCTTCAGGCTGATCTGAATCAAAGCAATCAGACAATAGTTGATAATGCCTACAAACTCATCTATAATAGGATCATTGACTTTTTGGCTACCTTTCTCCTGAATAGAGCGTATACGTTGGGCCTTGATGAATATCTGGTCAGTAATGGAAGGTAATCTCAGTATTCTCCATGCTGTACCATAATCAATGGTTTTCTTCTTAAAAAGTTCTTTACAAAAGTTGATAACTTGATTATATTCGCTAACCGTTTGCGTTTTCAAAGCTAGTTGATTTAATGTCTGATCTTTTCAATAATTCTTCGGATTTCGAAGATATAGTATTTCCCCCAAAAATAACACTCACCTGTAGAGGAAAGCTGGTTTTATTAGACAGTCCATTGATTATGGGTATTCTGAATGTAACTCCTGACTCCTTTTTTGAAAAAAGCAGGGTTATCAAAAATATGGATGCCCTCCTTTCAAAAGCCAACCAAATGATAGAGGAAGGTGCCAATATCCTGGATGTAGGAGGATATAGTAGCCGTCCAGGTGCTGATGAGGTAAGTATACAAGAAGAACTTGACCGTGTGGTTCCCGCAATAGAATCAATCAGGTCTCACTTTCCAGAAACACTGATATCCGTCGATACCTTTAGGTCAGAGGTTGCCAAATTAGCTGTCAAATCAGGCGCTGATATAGTAAATGATATCTCAGCTGGGGGCCTGGATTCAAATATGATTTCCACTGTAGGTCAGCTTTCAGTTCCTTATATCGCCATGCATATGAAAGGAAACCCTAAGACAATGCAGAGTAAAACGACATATGAAAATATTCTTTTAGAAATTGTCAGCTATTTTTCGGGAAAAATCCAGGAATGCTATAAAGCTGGCATAAAAGATGTAATAATTGACGCAGGCTTCGGTTTTTCCAAAACTTTGGATCAAAACTATTGGATTCTCAAAAATTTATCTTATTTTAAGACTATTCAGGCGCCGATGTTAGTGGGAATTTCCAGAAAGTCAATGATATATAAAAAATTGCATTTGACAGCTGAAGAATCGCTAAATGGCTCAACCGCTTTAAATATGTATGCCCTTATTCAGGGAGCAAATATTCTAAGGGTTCATGATGTAAAAGAAACTAAACAAACTATAACGCTATACAAACAACTCTACCCTTGAACTTACTTTTCAAAATAGGATTTTTAGACATCTCCATTGTGAATCTGATAGACATCACCTTGGTGAGTGTCCTCATTTATCAAGTATATAAGTTGCTTAGGGGCAGTGTTGCCATAAAAATTTTCTTGGGCTTCCTCTCCATTTACCTAGTTTACCTTATGGTAAGTGCTTTGAGAATGGAGCTTTTATCCATTATTCTTGGTCAATTTATGGGAGTGGGTGTGATCGCTGCCATTATAATTTTCGCCCCAGAAATAAGGAAATTCTTATTGATTATAGGGAGATCCTCTTTTCTGTCAAATGAAAACCTTCTTCAAGAACTTCTGTTTTGGAGAAAGCGGGAGACCCAAGCTTTCAATATCAATCCTATAATTGAAGCTGCAAAAAGTTTATCAGGTACCAATACCGGTGCTCTGATGGTTTTATCAAGCAATTCCGAATTAAAATTCTATGCAGAAAGTGGGGATATTTTGGAAGCTCAGGTCTCCAAAAGACTTTTGATATCCATTTTCAATAAATACAGCCCGTTACACGATGGTGCTGTCATTATTCATAATGGTAAAGTGAAAGCTGCCAGGTGCATACTTCCCGTCACAGAAAGAGATGTACCTGCCCAATTTGGATTAAGACACCGAGCCGCAATAGGAATGTCTGAAGCTACGGAAACGCTCGTTTTAATTATTTCAGAAGAAACAGGACAGGTTTCTCTGGCGAAAAACGGAAAAATCCTTCATAACCTATCTTTCCAGGAGGTTCGTGAGTTTATCAATGATTACCTTTCAGGTGTTGACATTGATGAAAAATTCGAGCCTATTTCGGCATATGAAAGAAGGCAAATCAAAAAAAGAGCAAGCAGTAGTAGCCCTACAAATGTATCATGATTCTATTTGGTTATGCCTTGTAATAAAACCGGGGATTTATTGAATACATTATTTAATCTAACTTTCAGAGATCATAAAAAAAGGCCTGTCAGTTGGTAAATCCCTGAGAGGCCCTTTCAATAATACGCTTTTATCAGATGTAACTGAGTGTTTATACTAAAGTATATTCAAAGACTGTTCTTTAATCTTTTCCAATTCATCTTTCATTGCTACTACATGCTGCTGCATATTGGCATCGTTTGCCTTTGAGCCAATAGTATTAATTTCTCTACCAATTTCTTGAGAAATGAAACCAAGTTTTTTGCCCTGAGCTATTCCTGTTTCGAGATTTTTTTGAAAATAATCCAAGTGTGTACCAAGCCTTACAATTTCTTCAGTAATATCGATCTTCTCAAAATAATAGATCAATTCCTGTTCAAACCTGTTTTTGTCAAATTCATTTTCTTCTAACCAGTCTTTAAAATTATTACTGATTCTTTCTCGGATTCGATTCTTACGAATTGGATCCAGTTGAATGATCTCATGAAGCCCATTTCTGATGACCTCCAGATTTTCTGAAAACTTATTCATCAACACAGCTCCTTCATCTTTTCTGAAAGAATCGCAGTTTTCCAGTGCATCATGAATTACCTTTTTAACCTGTTCCCAATTCCCAGAGTCAGATTTTTTCTCCACTACATTTGAAATGACATTGGCTGATTGTAATGCTATTTTAAATAAATCTTTAACTTCTACCCCAGCTTTTTCAGCCAAGCCTTGGTACTTGAAAATATAGGCTTCGAATAACTCCTCGTTAATCTGGACCGGGAGTTCCTGCCCTGTTTTATCCAAAAATTCTACTGTAAGGTTTACTTTACCCCTATCCAATACCTTAGAAACAATATTTCTGATTTCCAATTCTTTATCTGACAATTGTCTTGGGGAACGTATAGACAAATCCAAAAATTTTGAATTAAGCGTCTTGACCTCCGCACTAATGAGTAGCTCATCATCTTCGTAGCTGGCAGACCCATAGCCTGTCATTGATTTAATCATGTCTTTTAAAACTAATTTTAGAAATTATAACCCAAGGTAACATAAAATCTCAAATCCTCTCTGGTATAGTTCCTGACAGGCTGAGCCAAATCAAACTTGAAGTAGTAATTAAGAAGTACTGTTCTCAAACCTGCACCATAGCTTTGGAGCCAAGGGTTGTTAAAATTATTGATGGTAATGGTGAATGGAGAACCTGGAGTTGTGATAACCTCCGTATTTTGGTCATTTACCCTCTCCCATGGCGCTGCATCATTCCAGGCAGAACCTATGTCATAGAAGCCTACCAATTGGAAGTTTTTGACAAAATTGGAAGTAATGTTCCCTCTTGACAAATATGAAAATAGAGGTATCCTTAATTCAGTGGTAAAGGTCATTACATTTCTACCCCTAATTTCATCAAAGGAATAGCCTCTCAAATCTACAAACTCAGCAAAAAGAATATTTGAATTTTCTACACCTCCAGGGTTTCTGACTGGAGATTCTTCCGGTCGATTTGCTGGAGGGTTGTAAAATTGATTGAAAAGCCAATTGTCCATTCCACCAACTAGGTAGTTTTGGGGATTGTTGCCGAAGAAAGATCCTACATAAAGTCTGGAAGCAAGAATTATGTTTTTGTGGATTTTCTGGTAATTCCGTACATCCATATACAAATTTGAAAAAGAGCGTTCTCCCCTGTTCAAACCTTGAAAATTAGAATATCCAACTTTTGCTTTGAACCCCTCCTGCATATAAAGTCCTAGCTGATCTGTTTTATCAATCACAAATTCTGCACGGCCACCCGCATATTGCACATCGAATCTGTTTTGCTCAGGTATTTGCCCTCTTATTATGGAATCAGCATTAAGGTTAAAATATTGACTTCTTGCCACAAAAGGAGCTACTGTCACCCTTGAATGGACATTTAAAGGATATGAAAACCCAAGCTCTGTTTTATTGAGCACATATCTTTGAGCAAGTATATCTTGGAATTCAGAAAGTCGGATCGCCCTTCTGTCAAATCTTAACCTGACATCTACCCTTTGTTTCCTGTATTCATATTCAAAATAAATATCACTTCCCGAACTGAAGTCCAATGGAAACATCAATCCACCTTGGAAAACGTGATTATCCAGCAGGTCTGTCATTTTACCGGACAACCCTAAACCAAACCCTCTAAGTGGATCAACTACCCAATCGTTGCTCAAACTGGTAGTGATAAATTGAGGTGTCATTCTCCTTGGCCCAGTAACTCGCTTCTGAGAACTTTGCCTTCTGAAATTTTCCAATAAATTACTCCGTGTACCCAAAACACCTTGTGTTCGTGTGGCTTGTTGGGTTTGCGGAGCTATAACTGGAATGGTATCAAAAACATAATTATCTGTATCTATCCCACCGCTTCTCTCGAAACGTAATCTTTCTGTGTTGATACTACCTGTAAGACTCCTTGGTGGAGGAACAGTGTCTTGTGTTTGTATTTGTGTTTGCGTTTGAGTGGGAGTTTCCTGAATTTGTCTTGGAGCCTCAGTCCTTGGGGTACTAGGAGGCATACCAAGCATCAAATCTTCCAAACGTACCTGCATAGTAGTGTCCCTTTTCAACTCTTGAGACTCACCTGAAAGTGATTCAAGTTTTTCTTCCTGCTCTTCAGTTTCTTCTTCAAGCAGTTCCTCATTGACGACAGATCCCACTTCCGAGATTAATTCTTCAATCTGCTCAACTTCTTCATTCACTTGCTCAACTTCCCCTTCAGTCTGCTCAATTTCACTTTCAGTCTGCTCAACTTCACCTTCAACCTGCTCAACTTGGCCTCTAAGCGGCCTTCTTGTCCTCAATTGTTCAATAGCTTCTTCTACTGTTTCAGCGCCCTCAGTTTCCTGTACTTGCTCGGTTCTTCTTGTAGAAATCCTTTCTGATAGTTTTTTGGCTTGAGTAAGTTGCACCCTCGGTGTACTAGGGGTGAATTGATCAGCATTGGAAAAAGATTCCACAATCAAACGGCTTTGGTTACCATCCCGAATAGAATATGCAATTCTGTTCAACGATGAGGTATAGTCAAAAGCCTCAATACTCCTGTTCCAAGCAGAGACCTGACTTGCAATACCATTTGAAATCGTCAACCTCATCAGGTTATTGATCCCGCTCTGATCACTCAACATCAGGATATTGTTGGAATTGAGAACCCTCGGCTTGGTATTCTTAGTATTTAAGTTTGTCAGCTTAGTTGTCTTGAGAGAATCCAACAAGTCAACCTTAAAAAGATTGAAATAATCAGGCAACAATTTGACATCAGGTGTTCGCGTAAGAAGTGAATCTTCTATTTCCGTGAAATTTGAAGTATAAATAATGGTAGAGTCATTTAAAAAAACGGGATGGAGATTATCAAAAACATCATTTGTCAATCTCCTACCCTGTCCCCTGGTATTGAGGGTGAATACATCAGTTTTACCATTTGCAATTGCTGACAATACCATATTTCTTCCGGTGGTATTAAAATCCAAGCTCAGTATCTGTGTAATATTTCTTAGGAAAATTCTATCCTGAAAAGAACCGTCGATTGCCCTAATCCTCAAGGAAGTAGTTCCCCTTGTATGTGCTGCCACCGCTAAATTCAATGTATCTCTCCAAGCAATGACAGGTGAAAGGGTATTGACAGGTAGATCATTTGTTTTTGCCCCACCGGAAAAAAGAGTTCTTTCTGTACCTGTTGACAATTCCCTGACTTGAATACGATACTTTCCTCCATTGTTTATGACATAAGCAAGATGTTTGGAGTCAGGGCTAAATTTTATATCATTGATTATGCCAAAATGCTTGACATTGGTGCTATTGATTTCATTGGAGAAGTTGACATCTTTGAAATTTGCAAAAACCGGCTCACTGGTACTTTCATAAAACTGCCTCCATTGCTCCGTAAATGTTTTGTAATTCAAGCCTATGGTGTTGGCTATGCTATTTTCTTCATTCCTATTAATTCTGCTGAGGTTTAAAATACTTGACACATACCTTCTGCCATATTTTTCAACGATAAAAGTCCAAATGGACTGGCCCAGAAGACTGGCCTCCTTGCCTTTCAATCTATGTATCTTTATATTTTTATTATCCTTAAAATAATGTCTTACAAAATCATCCATTTGCTTATCCCAGCCATAAGCGAGATATCTAGCTGCCCCATCAAGGTACCAATCAGGAAAACTGTTTATCAAGTTAGACTGAAAGGCATCTGCAATTGTTGATCCGTACAACATTTCTTCAATAATGACTCTGGAAGTTGTGTAAACCAAATCCTGTTTGAATTGATCCCAATTACCTGGAAAAGCTACTTCTCCTAAAAGTCGGCTAAAAAATGTCTGACCATCGATGGTGAATTCATCCTTATTTAGGTTCAGGTTACTTTGTCGGATTTCTTCTTTGGAATTATAGATAAAAATCTTTGGCTTGGTGTAAGCCACATATCCTATCATCTGTGTCAAGCGATCAAACTCTGACTCAAGATAATCTATGGCCATTCTGGCATTGTTCATGCCCCCATCATAATAATAGACCTCAAAATTATTGGAGGTAAAATGGTACCATTCAATGTTTTTGTGCTGAACCCTGTTTTTACCAAAACGTTCCCCATCAAATTGAGCGAAGGCTTGACTAGAGGCCAAAATCAAAAATCCGATGATGAGACAACTTAAAATCCTACTTTTCATTCTCTGTATTCGCTTGGATTTAAATATACTTAAAAATACTATTTATGTTCATTTTACCCGATTAATGTTTACTTCTTTTTGGGGTTCATTTCCTTCAAGCAGTAATTCAACCATCATTTTACTGAAATATGGAGCTAATGACACTCCTTTGGCACCAAGACCATTGAAAATGTAAACGCTTTCATGTTCAGGATGTTTTCCCAACAAAGGTTTTCTGTCTTTAGTGGCAGGTCTAACACCGGACTTGTGTATAATCACTTTAGAATCTTTTTTCTTTATTAACTTCTGCAGTTTCTCCAACAACTCATTTTTAGCTCTTTCTGTTGGCCCTGTTTCCAAATCATGCCAAGAATAAGTTGAACCTACTCTTTTAAGTCCATTTTCTAAGGATATACGAAAAACACCCCTGTTGATGATGGTGTCTGGTGTGAAATCTTGCTCCAAATCCAATATTTCTCCTTTCACGGGCGCAAATGGAAGCTTATTGAAAAATTTACTATTTAAAGCTCCTAGTCCATTACAGTAAATAATTGCCTTAGCTTTTATATCTTTATATTTGACTTCAGTACTTCTTAAATCCAAAAGCTCTTCCTCAAACTTTTCCTGCTTCAGGCAGCCTTTCGAAATCAAAAAACCTGAATATTCATCTAAAAGCATATGAATATCTAAGAATCCCGAGTTTTTAAGCAAAATCCCTCCATATGGGTTCTGTACCTCTTCGAATAAGGGTCTCTGTACAATTTTCTCAAAATATTGCTGCATACCAGGATCACCACTGTGTCCCATCCATTCATTCTGTTCTTCTACTGATAAAAAAGGTCTATAAATATTGCGTTTATAAAGGAATTTTCTTCCCAAAAATTTTTCCATCCTTTCATAAAAAGGTTCTATCTCAGGAAAAAGCTGGTCAGCCATCCATGTTTTTACCATTTTTTTCCCTGTTACAGGATTGTACAATCCAGCAGCGATTCTGCTACTTTGATTTTCCTGAGGCAAATCAACGATAACAAAAGTCTTATTTGCTTCCATCAACCGAAATGACAAAACTGTACCTGCCAGCCCTTGTCCAATGAGTAAAAAATCTACTTCCATGCCCAAAAATATATTCTTTCTTCGTTATTTTGAGTCTAATATCAAATTTCAGTATGCTGCAATTAAAAACTTTTACTTTCAATCCTTTTCAGGAAAATACCTATGTGCTTTATAATGACGAGAAAGAAGCAATTATTTTGGATCCTGGCTGTTATGAGAATCATGAAAAAAATGAATTGACGAACTTCATAGAACAAGAAAATCTTCAAGTGACTATGCTTATTAATACGCATTGTCATATTGACCATGTTTTGGGTAATGCCTTTGTCAAAAGAAAATATAATGTGCCTTTTCTAATTCATAAAAAAGAATTGCCTGTATTGAAATCAGTAATTACTTATGCCTCAAATTATGGATTCCCCGCTTATGAGGAAGCAGAGGTAACTGATTATTTGGATGAACAAAAAGACCTGTTATTGGGTAAGGAGGTAATTAAATTGCTTTTCGTCCCGGGACATGCACCGGGTCATTTGGTGTTTTACCACGAAGATTCAAAAATATGTATAGGGGGTGATACACTTTTTCAGGGAAGTATCGGACGAACGGACCTCCCAGGTGGTGATCATCAGACTTTACTGGATGCTATCAAAAAAGAAATGTTCGCCCTGCCAGAAGACACCAAGGTATATCCCGGACATGGACCTATGACTACCATAGGTTATGAAAAAGAGAACAATCCTTTTGTAGGAAAAAGAGCCCGGTTTTGAATATCAAAAAACACATCCCCAACGCACTCACCTCTCTCAATCTATTGAGTGGAATGATGGGAATTGTATTTGTCTTGAATGGAAAAATAGAATGGGGTGCCTACCTTATTTTTATTGCGGCATTGTTCGATTTTCTTGATGGTTTTGTTGCCCGAATATTGAAGGTGCATTCAGAAATTGGCAAACAACTAGATTCCCTGGCAGATTTGGTAACTTTTGGCGTATTGCCATCTTTTATTCTATTTCAAATGGTAGCAGAAAATTCCTCTGCTGTATTCTTACCCTACATCACATTGGTAGTTGGGGTATTTTCAGCCCTGAGACTTGCTAAATTCAATGTTGACACCCGGCAGACGGATAGGTTCATTGGAGTTCCTACTCCAGCAAATGCTCTTTTGATCAGTACATTGCCCTTTTTTATCCAAAAATTCGACTCTATTGGTGCTATTATAAGCCGGCCTGAATCACTTATTGCTTTGAGTATTGTGATGTCTCTTTTACTTGTTGCGGAAATACCCTTAATTGCATTGAAATTCAAGTCATTTGCAGTCAAAGAAAATGTCTTTAGGTACCTGACACTTTTAATCGGTTTGATCTGCATTGTCACGCTAGGTTTGGCAGGTATACCCTTGGTGATTATTTCCTATATTGTGCTGTCAGTCTTGGAGGGTTTGAGTTCTAAAAATGCATAAATATCATCCTCAATATTGGATAAAATTTCTTTTTAAATTCTTGTTTTGCACCTTGTCATTCCCGATGGTCGCTCAACAGGAAAATGTTTATTATAAATTCCCCATTTCTGAAGAAGGTGTTTATCAAATACCATCCAGCGTTCTTTCTACATTAGGTTTTTCCAATATGGAAGAAATCTCCATCTTCGGTCACCATGGCATGCTACCTCAGGCATTGGATAGCAGTATACTGCAATTGAATGAAATACCAGTATTCATTGATGAAAGTAGCATTTTTTTTTATGCAACGGGTCCTAACCTTACTGAATTTAAGGAAGGCAGTTTCAAATATACCCATCACAGTTATGCTGACACATTATTTTATTTAATAGGACCTAAACGAGCAGGCAATCGAATTGAAGAAAAATCCGGACAGATACAGAACAACAGCTCTGCATCTTTATTTCAGGTATTTGTCAAAAAGTGGGAAAGTAACAATATACTCAGTTCGGGTAGACAATGGTACTCCAACCCAATAAGCAATTCAGGTAGAATAGAAATGCAGATAGATATCCCTCCGGGAAACAATGGAGCTGCGCAATTTCAAGCCAAGGTCATGGCTCAATCCCTTTCATCTTCTACTTTTGAGTTTACTGCTTCAGGTCAGTCTTTGGGCAGTGTGGAAGTCTCCGCTATTCCAAATGGCATCTACAGTATCAAAGGAAGGGAACAGCACTTCATTTCATTTCTTTCAAATCCTGGTGGCAGGTTAAACATAAATGGCACATACTCAACAGCGGACATCAATGGCGTGGGGTTTTTAGACTATGCTCTCTTGGCTGTTCCATATCCATCAAACGACTTACCCATAGGCAAGTACATCAATACAAAAGAGAATTCGACTTTTCTGGCCTCTCTGGGTAAAACCAACTGGCTCATCGATAAAAGAGGTGTAACTAGTATCGTATCAAGTCAAGCAAAAATCCAGGCAGGGGATAAAATTATAATATTCGAAAAATTGAATACCCCAATAATTTCAGGTTTTAAGCCTGCAAATCTCAAAGCGCGGACCGAAAACATTAACAGTTCTCTGATCATTATTTCGGCTCCACAATTTGTAAATCAGGCAAAAAGGCTAGCTGCACACAAGCAAAACCTTGGTATCAGCACAACTGTAATTACACCCCAAGAAACTTATGATGCTTTTGGGTATGGCAGCAGAGATATTTCGGCTATTAGAAATTTTCTTGCCTTCCATTTTCAGCAATCTTCAGGTATAAAGAATATTCTTTTTCTAGGGAAAGGGACTTTTGACCACAAATCAAAATTAGGTGGAAGACCAAATCTCGTACCCACTTACACTAGCAGAAACAGTCTAAACCCATTGACAACATATAGTTCAGACGATTTTTTTGGCTTTTTGGAAACAGGGAAAGGAGTCTGGGAAGAAAATTCAGAAGGAGATGAGATCTTAGATATTGGCGTTGGACGAATCCCTGCCATTACTACTATGGAAGCCCAAGTAGCAATTGATAAAATTATCGCATACGAAACTCCTGGAAACTTACCCGGAAAATGGAAAAGAAACCTAGCCTTTTTTGCGGATGATGGAGACAATAACATTCACCTGAACGATGCTGAATCTCATGCCACCCATTTACTTAACAATTACCCTGAATTTGAAATAAAAAAGCTATACCTGGATAGGTACGAACAAATACGCAATGGAGGAATTCAGACCTCTCCTGAAGCCCAAGAAGCATTAAAAGAAAGTCTTGAAGAAGGCCTACTCCTATTCAACTATATTGGACATGGAAACGAAACCACCTTGACGGAAGAGCGTGTTTTTTCGGTAAGTGATCTGGCTGATTTCCCTGACAACCCATATTTACCATTATTTGTGACTGCTACATGTGAGTTCGGAAGGCAAGACAGCCCATTCATACGTTCAGGAGCGGAGGAGTTACTTTTTGCCGCAAGAAAAGGTGCAATTGGACTATTGACAACGGGAAGGCCCGTATTCAGCAGTGTAAATTTCAGGTTGAACCAAGCATTCATTGAAAATGTATTTGTTAAAGAAAATGGTGAAGCAAGAGACCTAGGTAGCATATTTAAGCATACCAAAAACAACAGCCTCAATGGCCCATTTAACCGAAATTTTTCATTGATAGGGGATCCTTCAATGAAATTAGCTGTACCTAATTTAGAAAATACTGTTGATAACATTTTCAATCTTGGGATGGAAACAACAGTAGACACCCTTCAAGCTCAAATGGCTGTTCAAGTCAAAGGAAAAGTCCTAGATCCTATTTCAGGTTCCACGATGAGCAGTATGAATGGAACTTACGATATTAGCCTTTATGACAAAGCTTTGACACAAAAAACTTTAGGGGACGAAAGCAGTCCGGTGGAATTCAAAGAACAATCAGCACTGATTTTTAGGGGCATGGGAGAGGTAATAAACGGCGAATTCACATCAGAGATATTTGTTCCTACTCAAATAGACTATTCTCTTGGCCTCGGAACTCTCAGGTTATTTAGCACGATGCAAGATGGAAAGGAGGAAGCCTTAGGCGCTATAAACTTACCGATTGGAGGCAGTAACGAAGACCTTTCTCTTGATAAAGAAGGTCCAAAAATTAAAATACTTTTTGGTGAAGACTTAGAGGAAAATCCAAAACCAATCAATAGTAGCCAAGTGCCTGTCAAAATCCTGCTTAGTGATGAAAGTGGAATCAATATTTCTTCAGCAGGAATTGGACAGGACATTACACTAACCATAAACGGAGAAAATACAACAGTACTAAACAGGCAATATGAAGCACTTGATGGCAGTTTTAAGGAAGGTTTAATACTAACAGTTTTAAAAGATTTAGTAGAGGGTGAAAATCAAATTTCTTTTGTGGCTTGGGATAATGTGGGAAACTCTTCTACCTTCGAAACAAATTTGGAAGTTAGAGGTATTTCAAATATCCAAATTCTGGAAAATATTGCTTATCCAAACCCTGCAAATAGACAAAGTACATTCAGGATACACCATAATAGACCGGGAGAGAATCTCCAACTCAGTCTTAGAATTTATTCTGTAATAGGAAGTGAAATATATTCTACCACCAAACGTTATGTGGAAGCTAGACCTGTTTTGGATGATCTGGAATGGTTTTTTTTCCATGACAAAATCAATTATCCCATAAAAGGAGTTTATATTTACGAGGTAACACTTGATTCAGAAAAAGACGGAACTTCGGATCAAAAAAGCGGAAAAATTATTATTCAATGAAAATATCGTCTTCAGCAGTACTCTCATCGATTATTTTTTCATGTATTTACATGATATCCTTGAGTGCAATGGCTCAAAACTCACCCATCATTTCGGGACAGGATCCCGAAAGAAGAGTCATCACTACGGCAGTACCATTTCTGAATTTTGCTCCTGATAGCAGGCATTCGGCTATGGGAGATGCAGGTGTAGCCACAAGCCCAGATGCATTCTCAGCCCATTGGAATGCTGGAAAGCTTTCCTTTATTGACAATGACATGGGTTTCTCACTTTCCTATTCTCCTTGGTTGGGAAGATTGGTAAATGATATGTTTATTTCTTACCTCACTGGTTATAAAAGAATAGATGATGTATCAGCGTGGGGATTTGATATTCGATACTTCAATATGGGAGATATAGAATTGACTGATGGTCTCGGAAATCCTCTTGGTGAATTTACACCGAGAGATCTAGCCATAGGAGGTACTTATTCGAGAAAACTCTCAGAAAATCTTGGATTGGGGATTTCAGCCAGGTTTATTCACTCCAACCTTTCTGGAAATATCACCTCAGCAGCGGGAGCAGAAAGCAGGCCAGGCATAAGCGTAGGAACTGATGTTGGTCTATATTATACCAAGGAGGTATTTCCTGGTGATAAAACAGGAACATTTTCCTGGGGTGCGACCATCACCAACATAGGACCTAAAATTACTTATAACAGTGCTGAGGATTTAGACTTTATTCCTACCAACCTAAGGGTAGGTACAGCATATAAAGTCAATTTCAATGACTTTAATTCGATTACTTTCGCTTTTGACATCAACAAGCTATTGGTTCCTTCGCCACCCATTTACAGAACAGAGAATGGTGTTATCATAACTGACCCTGATGGAAACCCTGAAATTTTAAGGGGACTCGATCCAAACAGACCATTACTTTCGGGGATATTCGGATCATTTATTGATGCTCCTGATGGATTTAGAGAAGAAATGCAGGAACTCATGTTGTCCTTTGGAATGGAATACAATTACAACAATGTCTTTGCCCTTAGATCCGGTTATTTTTATGAAAACCCAAATAAAGGAGGAAGAAGATACTTTACCATGGGTGTAGGCTTTCTCTACAAGGAAACCATGGCCTTTGATTTCTCTTATCTAGTTCCTCAGATTCAAAACCATCCTTTAGCAGAGACTTTAAGAATTTCACTCACATACAATATCCCTACTAGATGATTTTAGACAGGACCATTGCTCCGGGTTTTCAGATTCCAGAGCAGATTACATTCCCCTCACCTATCAAAAGGACTCTTAAAAACGGAGTCCATTTGTATTTTATACCCACTCCCGAAATCGGAGCTGTCAAACTGGAAATAAATGCTGACTCTAATAGGGTCACCGGCATGGAGGATAAAAAATTGGTTTCTTATTTCACACTTCACCTGCTACTGGAAGGAACTTTATCCAAAAGCAGTACTGACCTGGATAACTTTTTTGACACTTATGCTTCGGAAGTAGAGGTAATCAGTAATTTTGAACACAATGGCCTAGGCCTGTTGACAACAAAAAAACATTTCGCTACGGTACTTCCTGTTTTCAGGGAATTAATGACTGAAGCTATTTTTCCGGAAAAGGAATTAGCCAAACGAAAGTCCCAAAAAGCACTCAGCATCAGCATCCAAAAAGAACAAAATGGAAATAGGGCAAGTAATCTTTTTAGACAGCAGCTTTTTGGGGATTCACACCCTTTCGGCCAAATTGCGGAAGAACAAGATGTGGAAGCCATCAGCAGAGAAGATTTACTTTCCTTTTATGCAGATAAGTTATGGGTGAACCCTGAAGTTTTTCTTGCAGGAGACCTTACTGATGAGGAAGTTGATTTAGTTTGTGAAACTTTGGGGAATTTACCAATTATAAAAGTTGAAAGCCAAAACCCTGACTTCATCAATCAGAGAAAATCAAGAGTGAAAGAAAGTAAAGAAAACGCTTTACAGTCCAGTCTTAGAATTGGCTGTCATCTGATTCCCAAAACGCATCCTGAGTATTTTGGCTTATGGGTTTTCAATGTATTTTTAGGAGGATATTTTGGTAGCCGCTTGATCAAGAATATAAGAGAAGACAAAGGTCATACCTATGGAATTCACAGTAGTATAGGAAGCCTCAAAAACGCAGATTATTGGATAGTAATGGCTGATGTAATTAAAGAACACTCCGATACAGTCATTGAAGAAATTTATAAAGAAATCGAAATCCTATGTCAGGAGGAAATCCCAAATGATGAAGTAGAAAAAGTCAGGAATTACCTAATAGGCAACTTGTTATCTAACTTCAGTTCCTCTTTTGAGCTTATCTCAAGATTCAAAAGTATCCATCAGGCCGGATTGGATTTCAGTTTTTATGAAAGACAACTAGAATATATCAAGAACTTTGATCCAAGGGAAATCCAAGGAATTGGTAAGAAATATTTACGGAATGAAAGTATGGTTGAGGTGATCGTAGGATAAGAAATAATTATTTTCTGTTAGGAAAGAACATGGATAAGTCCAATTGAGATTTTGTCCAATAACTATATAATAAATGAAGACCTCCTTTTGCAGATAACTTTTCTGAAAGCTCCAAAAATCCAAAAGCCACCTTAAAGTTAGAAGAAATCAAAGCCTGTCTCCACTCATAAAATACGCGTTTCATTAAGGCTTTATTTTCACTTGCAGATTTGTTCATTTCAAAAATTTTTTGACATACCAGTAATGTAGAAGGCAACATCCTGGAAGTTTTGGCTCGATATTGCTCCCTTGAGAAAGATGCAGGATGCTCATTTTTTTTCACTCCTAGATGATTCGAAAAAACAATGGGATATTTCCTCGCCATACGTACTATAATATCAAAATCCTCATATGCCAAAGATTCGTCATATCTGCCTAGGTCTTCAAAATATGCTGATCTTATCATCATTGTAGATGAAAGAATATGATGTGAGGCCACTACCTTTTCATAAACCCAACCCTCAGCCACTGGTATTTTGAGATCCCCTTGCCTTGACCTTGCATAAAAACTCTTTTTTTTATTTTGACTTATAATATAGGCATCCGAAAAAACCGCTGAAGAGGTAGGATTAGCTTCCAGTTTTTCCACACAATTAGAAACATGTTCAGGCAGTAGGAAATCGTCTGTCGAAAAATCCAAAAAATACTTCCCATTACAAAGGTTAAATCCTTCATTGAAGCTTTTGCAATAATTGATTGTTTGGCTTCTAATAATAGACTTGACTTCTAAATTTTTTGAAGCATTTTTCTGCCAATCTTGAAGTAATTTCTGCGAACTATCCTTACTTCCATTATCAATCAAAATTACCTCTATGGGGACATAAGTTTGCTCCTGAATAGATCTTAGTGCTTCAACAATAAATTCCTCATGATTAAAAGAGGTGCAAATAATTGATACCAATGGTTTTTCTGCTGTTTTCAAAACTTTAACCTCCAAGTGATTTTATTTCTTGAACTATTGGAAAATTTTGACTTGAAATATATCAAAGAGTGATTCGCTTCCCCCTTTACCTCAGATGATCCAAGGTCTAGAAATGCTACTTTCTGTTCTACTGCCAATTTTAATAGATTGACCATTATGAGTTCACCTGCTAATTTTATTTTTGTGGCGGGATCTATGGCTGATAGAAAATAATAGAGACTATTAGAAGTTAACTTCACAGCCAAAGCATGCCCTATACAGGTATCTTCTTGCATTACAGAAATGACAAAATAGCGCTCTGGGAAGGTAGATACTTGGGCTAAAAGTTGATTTTCATCAAAGGTAATTTGATACCCTCTTGCCTGATTCCATAGGCGGATTTCATTCAAAAAGTTGAAATTTTGAATTTTCCCAATACTTACTTTTAGGTTTTCGGTCTTTACTTTCCGACTGTATTTTGACAACAATAGCTTTAGCTCAGACTTCATCCTTTTTTTCCCTTCATAAAACTGATGATTGAGAATATGGAGTAACTCAAAGCCTCTTTTTTGAAGAAAGTATTCCACCCTATCCGTATATGGCATATACACACAAGGTGCCTGGGTAAGTATTATCTCCTTAGCTCCCTTTTCCTTCAAAAAAATAATCCAGGCATTTAAAAAAGAAACAATGACTTCAGAGTTGACCTCAGTATAAACCCAAAAGCCACCGAATGGCGCTTTAGGAATTGATACCGCCCGGCCATCCGGATACAAGGCTACCTGAACTTCAGCTTTGATATTTCTTTTTTTTAAAAGTTGAGCTTGGTAGTAGATGGCATCGTCAACTGTTTTTAATCCGGATAAAAAGAAATCCCTTTCCTTTCCATCCAATTCCTGGAATGCGAAATGATAGGAGCTGTCAGTGTTGGTTACGGAGTTCATCAAAAATATTTTTATCTCTAATATAGTCTTCTTCTGAGAATTCACGGTCAGCCATTACGAGCAAGATAGCGTCTTTGCCAAATTCTATTTTTTGCCAATGCATACTAGGTACCAGTAGGCCTTGGCTTTCTTTTTCCAAATTAAACTCAAAATTCTCCCCAGAAATACTTTCAAGGGATATTTTAACCTCTCCTTTAAGGCAAATCAAAACCTGGTTTTCCAACTTATGGGCATGTATCCCTCTAAAACTTCCTTCAGGGATATTGGATAGCCAGAAAAATCTTTTTGGTAAAAAAGTCTTCAGTTGTTCACTTTCAAAAAAAGTAATATTTCCCTTTTCACCAGGTTTATGTTCTAATGTTACAATGCAAGGTTTTGTATCTGAGGTATTCATTCGGCTAATTTAAGTTATTGGTCCAAAAGCACCCCATGGTCAGGGATTTTATTATTTTTGAGCAATTTAATTTCCATATTCACGAGACCAACACCTAATTTGAAGGATACGTACCTCACTATAGAGAAACCATCGGAAGGTTTCTATAAGGAAAAAGGAAGTAAGTTTTTGGCTTATTCTTACCCTGTTCAAGATGAAGACGAAGTCAAAACCCGCCTTGAAGAGCTTCGGAAAAAATATTATGATGCCCGACATTACTGTTACGCATATATGCTGGGACGGGAAATGGAAGTCTTCCGCGCAAATGATGATGGTGAGCCCAACCACTCCGCTGGTGACCCCATTTTGGGCCAAATAAGATCTGCTAATCTAACAGACATATTAATAGTCGTAGTTCGGTATTTTGGAGGTACAAAGCTGGGCGTGAGTGGTCTTATCAACGCTTATAAAAGTGCTGCTGCAGAAGCCATTCAACATTCCGAAATAATCGAAAAAATTGTGCGCAAGCAGATTTCTCTGGAGTTCGAATATCCTGAAATGAATGAAATTATGAGGATCATTAAGGAGCATGATCTTGAAATCAAAAATCAGGAGTTGGCTTTAAAGTGCTCTATGGAAATAGAAATCAGAGAAAGTGACTTCAAGCGAATATTGGAAAAATTCGAGCTTCTATCCGCGTTAGGTCATGTAAAGATTTTTGATTGAGTTTTTTATTTATTGAATAAATCATCCAAATACCCCTGGTATTGAAGTTTTTTGTAAACTTCCAAGCAGACCCATGCATCTGTGGCAGCATAGAGCATTTGTTTCTCTGTCAATTCCGGTGCCTCCCAATTTGAAACCTGCTCTGATTTAGAAATTCTCACTTCCAACACCATCGCAGAGAGATTCCTGACTCCAACGTTATGAAAACCGACTTTTTTTAATTCATCATTCAAGTCAAAAAAACTATTGGGTTGAAAACCTACAGAAATTTTTTTAAGACCTCTCAAGTCATCCAAAACAGCTGCTCCGATCTTGACTATTCTTTTACTTTCGAGAATCCGCTTAATAGAAAGTGGCAATCCAATTTGATGTAAACGAAAAAGGTAAGCTACCTCTGATGTCGCCAATTGCAATAAGGACACTTGATATTGTACCCCCTTTCTAAAGGAAGGTCTAGTTTCTGTGTCAAATCCAATCAGGGAGTGACGACTGAGCTCATCCGCAGCTTCCTGAATTTGCTCATCTGTTTCCACCAAAATTATTTCCCCTTCAAATTGGCCTAGAGGAAGCTCATTTACTTCTTCTTTACTGATTTTTTTTTGGATCATACTGCCAATTCTTTTCTGATTTCTTCCATTTCTTCTTCATTGTAATAATTGATACCTAGCTTTAGATACCCGAAAAGTATGGTCATAAAAGGGGATATGATATTGAAAAAACAATATGGTGCATAAGTCAGGGTAGCCACACCCAATACAGAAGCCTGAGTTGCCCCGCAGGTATTCCAAGGAATCAATACCGATGTTACAGTAGCACTATCCTCCAAAGTCCGGCTAAGATTTTCCCCTTTAAGCCCTCTTTTCTTATAAATGTCTGCATACATCCTTCCAGGAACCAAAATCGCCAGATATTGGTCTGACGTAGTAACATTGAAAAACACACAGGTCGCAGCGGTAGAAGCAATCAAAGAACCCACAGAATGAACTTTTTCAATTATCGCCTCTGCAAGCACCCTCAGCATACCACTTTCCTCCATAATACCCCCAAAAATCATTGCACACACTATCAGCCATATTGTATTCAACATGCCAGCCATACCTCCGGTGACCAACAATTCATTGACAACAGCATTAGAAGTGGTGATACTTATTTCTCCATATAATGACATCATCACAGCTTTATATGACATATACAGAAACGATACACCTTCTTCATTAGCAATAGTCTGGATAACTCCAGGCTGGAAAATAATAGCAAATACTCCACCCAATAAAGCTCCTGCCAAAAGCGCCGGAACTGCCGGAACTTTTTTAACTATCATCAATATTACCAAAACTGGCACTAAAAACAGCCAGCCATTGATGTTGAATTGTTCCAAAATTACTGTTGAGATTTCTTTCACCTGCCCAACGGAACCCTGTGCACCTGTAGTAAACCCGATCACTCCAAATATTACCAGCGTAATCAAAATAGAAGGTATCGTAGTCTTGGTCATATGCCTTATGTGCGTAAAAAGGTCTGTACCAGCCATAGCCGGAGCTAGGTTAGTTGTATCCGAAAGCGGGGACATTTTATCGCCAAAATAAGCTCCGGAAAGTACTGCTCCAGCAATTATACCCTCTCCAAAACCAAGAGCCTTCCCAATACCCAACAATGCCACTCCTACTGTGGCTACTGTCGTCCAGCTGCTACCTGTTGCTATAGATACAATAGCGCTGACAATACAAGCTGCAATTAGAAATATTGTAGGGTTTAATATCTGTAAGCCATAATAAATCATGGCTGGAACTATACCGCTCAATAACCAAGTACCAGCCAATGCTCCAATGAGTAATAGTATAAGTATACTTGACATCGCTGCACTGATACTGTGGACAATTCCATCCTGCAAAGCTCCCCATTTTATTTTCAAGCGGAAAATTGCCACCAAGCCTGCCACACCGGAAGAAATCACCAAAACCATCTGATTAGATCCTAACAGACCATCAGTCCCGAAGACAAAAATATTGACTACCAAAAGGACTATCAAAAATAATATTGGAAAGAGTGCTTCCAGTACTGTGGGTTCTTTGCGACTTACTGCCATTTATCAATTTTGAAAATTATGGAAAATTGAAATTAATAAAATTTTATAAAATCATTGCCTTTGCAGCATTTTTACCAGCTCGGATGCAGTCTGCCAACCAATGGCTACCCCCATTCCTCCTAGCCTTACAGCGACACCTACATCTTCGGAAACCAGTTTTATTACAGGTTTTTTATTTGGCCCAAAAGCCATTACACCTGACCATTCCTGTTCTATTTCAACTTTTTGTCCAGGTAATATAACCTCATGGACAAGGTCGAGCAAATAGGTCTTTAACTTGGGATTAATGCCTTGATCCAGTGTTTTTTCAGTATCAAAGTCTTGGTTTCGACCCCCTCCTATCAAAAGCCTGTTTTCAATATTCCTAAAGTAAACATACCCCATATCATAATGAAAAGCTCCTTTCCATGGAATAGTTTTGACCAAGGGACTGGAAACCATGACCATCCCCCTCCCAGGTTGTAAATCTATCCCTTTAAGCAGCTGACTTGTAAAGGCATTGGTACATACCGCTATTTTCAATGCTTCAAAACTAATGAAAGAATCATGGCTTGGGTCTTTCACAGTTACGGTCTTATTTTCCTGATCTATTTCTTTTACGTATGCACCAGTAAGAATTTTGATTTTAAAAACCTGACATGTTTCCCACAGTACATTTAGAAATTTACCGGAATCCAACTCGCCTTCGAATTTATTTCTCACTACAGCTTTTACTTTAGCAGAAAAACCGTATTTCTCATGTTGATTCTCAACTTCGAAAACATCATCATCAAAAACCGGAAAGAGCAAGGTATTGATATACTCGATTCTCTCCAGGTATTTCTCCTCCTTAGAACTAATCAATTCTAATCCACCATTTTCTTGGTACCCTAAAGCCTGATCTCCAAAAATTGACCTGATCGCTCTCAAACCACGATGGCGTTTTTCCACCAGCTCTTTTACCTCCTGTACAGGGAGAGACTTGAGGTCATCTATAATCTCAGTCAAGCTCCCAAAACACGCAAATCCCGCATTTCGAGTACTGGCACCGCTGGGAAACACTCCCTTTTCCAATACCAAAACAGAAGCTTGGGGATTATCTTTTTTAAATTGAATAGCTGTGGAAAGACCGACGATTCCGGCACCTATTATCACAAGATCGTACTTGATAAAACTCCTCTTTTCCCAAAAACTTAACATTATGACGATTTATTGAATAATAATTCATGCCTATTTATTAAATTCAAACAGATAATCCAACAAAAACCACCAAGATAGCCATGAGAAAGATTGATGAATTGTTATATGAATATGGTCTTAGCCATCAAAATGAAACAAATAAAACCATACATTGGATTTGTGTACCTGCTATATTTTTCAGCATTGTTGGACTTATTTTCAGTATCCCCTCGGATCTGATTAGTAATGTACTTCCTTTTTTGGGGAGCTTTGCCAACTGGGCAACCATTACACTTATAGTTGTTCTCTTTTATTATGTTTCACTATCCCCACCATTGGCCTTAGGAATGTTTTTCTTTTCTGCCATTTGCCTGGCCTTGGCTAATTTCATTACACTAATTTCACCTATACCTTTATGGGCCATCAGCATTTTTATATTTATTCTAGCTTGGATTTTTCAATTTTATGGACATAAGATTGAAGGAAAAAAGCCTTCATTTTTAAAGGACTTACAATTTTTGATGATTGGCCCCGCCTGGTTAATGCATTTTATTTACAAAAAGCTTGGGTTGGCGTACTAGTGTTTTACAAAGAGACGTAACAAAAAATTAAGTTTTTAATTAATGATTACATAAATCAGGTTTGACTGATATGATCAGGCATCCTAAAATACTGATTGACAACTTAATATAATTTAACTGGATTCCTCCACAATAACTTGGAAAAGCTAAATATTGGAAAGGTGGAAGTAAAGATATAATTCAAGTATTGATCGATTCACAAACTTCTGGTTGAATAAATTCCGATTGGTAAAGTATTTTTTATTCCTGACAATGAGCATCCTGAATATGGTAAAGGAATTTTTAATTTTTTAATTGTATTTTTAGAGTTGTTTCAAACGACTTTAACCTGAAAATTTATATGCTTGAGTTCATTTTAACTTCCATGGAAATCCCCATGCTGTCGGACATTGTATTGATCTTTGGTCTGGCTACTTTGGTGATTTTGGTTTTCATGAGGTTCAAGATTCCTACTATAATAGGCTTTCTTTTTACAGGTGCTTTGGCAGGGCCCTATGGACTTTCTTTAGTCGCTGCGTCTACTACTGTAGATATACTCTCTGAAATAGGTGTAATTCTATTGCTTTTTGTAATAGGAATGGAATTTTCCTTAAAAAGCTTAATGGCAATCAAAAAGGCTGTTTTTATCGGAGGAGCACTACAGGTTTCCATTACCATCTTCATTACCACATTAATATCCTACTTTTTGGGTTTCGATTGGGAGGTAGCTGTATTTATAGGTTTCCTTTTTTCACTTTCCAGTACTGCCATTGTACTCAAATTATTACAGGAAGCAGGTCAGGTTAATTCAATTTCGGGTCGCACCACATTGGCGATACTGATATTTCAGGATATCGTTATTGTCCCATTAATGCTCTTCACACCAATGCTGGCAGGTGAGTCAGATAATATTGCCTGGTCATTATTTTTGATGGCAGCCAAAGGAACAGGAGTAGTAATATTGACCTTGGTTTCTGCAAAATATATAATTCCAACACTCCTATTTAGGATCGCAAAAACAAGAAACGAAGAATTGTTTTTACTGTCTATTATAGTAATCTGTTTTGCAGTTGCTTATTTAACAAGTCTACTTGGACTTTCTCTGGGTCTTGGTGCTTTTTTGGCCGGTTTGATTATTTCAGAATCAGATTACAGCCATCATGCAACGGGGAAAATACTCCCTTTCAGAGAAGTTTTTTTAAGTTTTTTCTTTGTCTCAGTGGGGATGTTATTCGATATCACCTTTTTGTTCAGCAACATACTGGTGATTTTGGGACTAACCATTCTAACCTTTGTTGTAAAGTTTGGAACGATCTTCGTCTCTGTAAAGGCAATAGGGCAAAAAACCAAGGATGCATTTATCGTTGGGTTTTCGATTTTCCAAGTAGGTGAATTTTCTCTTTTACTGGCAAAAGAAGGTTTGAAATTTGAGCTTTTGGACCCTGAAACTTACCAGTATTTCCTGGCCGTTTCCATTCTTACAATGGCAGTCACACCATTTGTGCTTAAATCAAGAGAAGACCTGACACGGAAACTTTTGGTGATACCATTACCCCAGAGGTTGAAGAGAAGGCTCAACAAAAACAAACAATCACAGCCAGACCAGGCGTTTGTCGAAAAAGAAATGAAAGACCATTTGGTAATCATAGGGTATGGACTCAATGGACGTAATCTTTCACGCGCAGCAAAGGCAGCAAGTATCCCTTACTCAATCATTGAGATGAATGCCATTACGGTTAAAGAAGAGGGTCTCAAGGGAGAACCTATCATGTTTGGGGATGCCGCCAATGAAGCTGTTTTAGAACATGTCAATATCAACAAGGCAAGGGTAGCTGTGATTGCAATCTCAGATGCGGAAGCTACCAAAAGAATCATTACTGCCATTCGCCATATTACCTCAAACCCTTATATCATAGTGAGGACGAGGTATGTCAACGAAATGGAGGAAAATCACAAATTGGGAGCCAATGAGGTGGTTCCTGAAGAGTTTGAAACTTCCATAGAAATTTTCAACAGGGTTTTAACCAAATACCTTATCCCTCGACATGATATTGAGGAATTCACTGAGGAAGTACGTTCACATAATTACGAAATGTTTAGACTTGGTAGTGAAAGTACAGCCAGCAAGGTGAAGTTTGACCTTCCAGCAATCAATTTTGTGGGAGTTAAAGTGGAAAGAGATTTTGGAAACCTAATCAATATCCCACTTAAAGAGGCTGGAATAAGGGAAAAGCTTGGGGTTAATATTGTTGCTATCAAGCGTGGAAGCAGAACTATTTCTGAAATTTCAGGAGACGACAAGCTTAAATTAGGCGATGTTGTCTATGTAGTAGGTAAACCGTCAGCTTTGGAAAAATTTGAAGAGGAAGTTGAGATACATGATTGAGATAAGGTTGATATCTGATGGAAATACAATAGAAATCCTGTAGAAATAAATTGAAATAGGGTGGAAATACCGTAGAAAAAGGCCGGACTCTGTACCAATGACAACCCCAAATTTTAACATTTAACCATTTTAACTTTTATCAAAAAATAAAAGGTTAGGAATTGTCATATGCTTGTTCATCAGTTAATCCATTAAACGATTACTCAATTACATGCCGCTTCTGGAAAGATTACTTCAAAAATTCATAATTCTTAAGCCGATTTAAAGATCTTTGATTATAAGGGCTATTGATGTTATCTATAATGGATTTCTTTTCTCTTGCAGTCAGTCTCCAATTAAGTGATGCGCGCAAAATCTCTTGGGTTTCGGGGTCAAAAGCTCCTTCTTGATCTGCAAGACCTCTTTCTTTGAGGTATTGTAAAGTAGAATATTCAAATTCTATTCTCTCTATTGGAAATTTCACTGATTCATTCATTCTCGTAAAAGAAACCTCATTATGAAGCGTCTGCACATTATCCCAATTGATGTAGATATTCTTAAGAGGGGTGAATAGCTTCTGCATGATGGTCAGTGGCTGTTTTTCTTCTATTTCAGCAAACTTTTCTGAATCTCTAATGGTCAATAATAATACTCCTGAAGTATTTTCCTCAATCCAATCATTAAATACATGGATGAATTTCAAGGCATCCTGAATCCCAAAATTATCAGACAAACCAGAGTCCATAACTTCCATCCTTGGCTTGGATGGAAGTTGGATATTAGGAGTGATAAAAGGAAAGGTTGCACCCATTCTCAAAGCAGAAATAAATCTCAATCCTCCAGGATCATTTTCTGAAAAGAAACGTTGAAAATCAACACCCTGGCTTTTCTCATCCCAACCTTCTGACTTGCTTGGAGAAATCCCCATATAAGACACGGGCGAGGGAGATATATAGAGCTTCCTACCGTCATTGGTAATGAGTGGAGTAATCAAGAGCATGGGAATCAAGGACTGCTGCTCTGATTCTATGTAGGCTGACAAGGGTTTATCCAAAACTCTTTTGGTGTTAAGGTTCAACTGTGACTCAAAGGAATACCCTCTATCTTTTAGATATCTCCTGTCATTATATGTAAAGTATTGGTTCCTTATCAAAAGGTCATTTACCAACAAAGTAAAAATGATGGGATTAAGGTTATCAGATGAGATTTGATTTAGGTATTTCCCATCATTTAAATTAATATTTTCGACAAAATGACTTTGAAGGTAGAGTTCTCTAAAAAAAGCAGCACCTATGATACCTCCCGAAGCCCCGGTTATCAATTGAGTATGCTTGGTAAGTTGTCCTTCGCTAACAAGTTCTGCCTCCTGAAGCACCCTTAAAGTCCAAAGTGCAGCACGTTGTCCTCCTCCACTGGTAGTCACAAAAATCATTTTTGGTTTTTTGTCTTCAGGAAATTTTGACCTCCAATTTTCAAGGATTTGCAACGTATTGTTTCGGTCTTCTTCCAGGTTTTCAGCCTTAAGTGTTTGAGTAATAGCTTCAAGTTTGTAAGCTGCAGGCTCTGTCTCATAATCCATTCCAAAAGCAGAGTGAGGCCTGTTTAGAAAATTAGAATTTGAAAATATATTGAACAAAATTATTGTAGCCAGAACAGCTGGAGTTGCCCATTCACGTAGCCAAAAAACCACTGCACCAACTATCATAGTCAAAATAGAAAGCAGTAACATAAAACTTGAGGCAGCCGGTAATTGTAAAGCAGGGATTTCTCTAAAAAATCCAAGGATAAAAATAAAACTGATCAAAGCAGTTTGAAT
>NZ_REBN01000204.1 GCF_007692705.1 Mongoliibacter sp. | reverse complement strand
AAGTACGTCAGTAACGCCTGCACTTTCCAAAACGGCACGCATTGCACCACCTGCAATAACTCCAGTACCTGGAGAAGCTGGTTTGATCAACACAAAACCACCACCGTATTTACCTAACTGCTCGTGAGGGATTGTACCTTTCAATACAGGAACCCTTACAAGATTCTTTTTCGCGTCTTCGATACCTTTAGTAATTGCATCTGTTACTTCATTGGCTTTACCAAGTCCATAACCTACAACACCTTTTCCATCTCCAACTACTACTATTGCTGAGAATGAGAACCTTCTACCACCTTTCACCACTTTGGCTACTCTGTTGATGGCTACTACTTTCTCTTTAAGTTCAGTATCTGTTGCCCTAATGGGTTTTCTTCTAACTTGAGACATAATATCTGATTAAAATTTAAGGCCTCCTTCTCTTGCACCTTCCGCAAGAGCTTTCACATTACCATGATATAAGTATCCACTTCTGTCAAAAACAACTTCAGTGATACCATTCGAAACTGCTCTTTCAGCAAGTTTTTTACCAACCTCTTTAGATACAGCTATTTGAATGTTCTTTGCGGTTCCAAGTTCTTTGGAAGAGGCTTGTGCCAATGTATGACCTTTAAGATCATCTACCAATTGCGCGTAAATCCCAGTATTGCTTTTAAATACTGATAAACGAGGTCTAGAATCTGAACCGGAAATTTTTCTCCTGATACCTTTCTTGATTCTAAGTCTTCTTAAGTTCTTATTAAAAGCCATCTTAATTATTTTTTACCGGCAGTTTTACCAGCCTTACGTCTAATTTGTTCACCTACGAAGCGCACGCCTTTGCCTTTGTAAGGCTCAACTTTACGCAACGACTTGATTTTTGCAGCAACTTGGCCAACCAATTCTTTGTCAATACCCTCTAATGTAACCAAAGGGTTTTTACCTTTAGGGGTTTCTGTCTTCAAAGAAATACTCTCAGGCAAAGCAAAGAATATGTTATGTGAATAACCTAAGGAAAGTTCTAAAACTTGACCTTGGTTAGACGCCTTATAACCTACACCTACCAATTCAAGTTCTTTTTTGTATCCTTCAGATACTCCAATAACCATGTTATTGATCAAAGACCTGTAAAGGCCGTGTAAAGATTTATGTCTTTTGGATTCTGTAGGTCTATCGACAACAATTTGGCTGCCTTCGACTTTTACAGTAATGTCGGGATTCACATCCCTACTTAATGAACCCTTGGGACCTTTAACAGTGACTTCATTGTGTGAAGTCACGTCTACAGTAACACCCGCAGGTATATCTATTGGTTTCTTACCTATTCTTGACATGACGTTATATTAATATACGTAGCAAAGTACTTCTCCACCTACACCCTCATTTCTTGCTTCTTTGTCGGTCATGATACCTTTAGAAGTAGAAATAATTGCGACACCAAGGCCATTGATAACCCTTGGTAATTCTTCATGTTTTACATATTTTCTCAAACCTGGCTTACTAATTCGGCTAAGGCTTACGATGGCATTTTGCTTAGAAGAAGGATTGTATTTCAAAGCTATCTTGATGGTACCCTGAGGGCCATTCTCATCAAATTTATAGTTTTGAATGTATCCTTTATCATGAAGCACCTTCGTGATTTCCTTCTTGACATTAGAAGCAGGTATCTCAACGATTCTGTGAGACGCTTTTATGGCGTTTCTCAACCTTGTCAGATAATCAGCTATTGGATCAGTCATAATTATATAAGTCTAACTACACATCCCCTCTTAGGGCGTGCAAAGTTACACAATGATTTTTAGAATAAAAACTCTTGTTTATTTTTTACCAGCTAGACTTTGTGACTCCAGGGATTTTACCAGCAGATGCCATTTCTCTAAATGTCACCCTATTGACACCAAATTTCCTCATATATCCTTTAGGACGTCCAGTTAATTTACATCTGTTGTGTAACCTAACTCGGGAGGAATTTTTTGGTAATTTATCCAAAGCCTCATAGTCTCCTGCAGCTTTAAGTTCAGCTCGTTTTGTAGCATATTTAGCTACTAGACGCTCTCTTTTTCTTTCGCGTGCTTTAAGTGACTCTCTTGCCATAATTATTCTTGGTTATTTTTGTTAACGAAAGGCATTCCAAAAGCTTTCAAAAGTGCATAGCTTTCCTCGTCAGTATTTGCTGTAGTCACAAAAGTGATGTCCATACCGGAAATTCTATTTACTTTTTCAATACTTATCTCTGGAAAAATGATTTGTTCAGTAACACCTAAGGTATAATTACCTCGTCCATCAAAGCCTTTATCATTGATACCTTTGAAATCTCTAACCCTAGGCAAAGCTACAGTCATCAATCTGTCTAGGAATTCATACATCCTGTCACCTCTTAAGGTTACTTTAGCTCCGATAGGCATACCCTCTCTCAACTTGAAGTTTGATACAGAGGTTTTTGCAATTGTAGCTACTGCTCTTTGACCAGCTATAAGAGAAAGCTCTTCAACACCTTGGTCTACTAATTTCTTATCAGCTACTGCAGCACCAATCCCCTTATTTATGACAATTTTAGTCAACTTAGGAACCTGCATAACAGAACTATACTGAAATTTTTCTTTTAAAGCAGCTACTATTTCTGCGTTATATCTTTCTTTAACTCTAGGTTTAGCCATTGATCACCTCCCCAGTTTTCTTAGAATACCTTACTAATTTACCATTCTCTCCAGCTTTCCTACCAATTCTAGTCGCTTCTCCTGTTTTAGGATCTACTAGCATCAGATTACTTACGTGGATAGAAGCTTCTTTTTTCTCGATTCCTCCCTGAGGGTTATTGGCTGTAGGCTTTACGTGTTTAGTTACCATATTAAGGCCTTCTACAAACGCTCTTCTTTTTTGAAGATTTACAGAGAGTACTTTCCCAGTCTTACCTTTATCATCACCTGACAATACTTTAACAGTATCTCCGGTTTTGATATGCAATTTTGGTTGTTTATTAAATTTCCTTTCCATGATTACAATACTTCTGGGGCCAAAGATACAATTTTCATAAACTGCTTTTCTCTCAACTCTCTAGCTACGGGGCCGAATATACGCGTACCTCTTGGCTCATCATTGTTATTTAAAAGAACAGCTGCATTATCTTCAAATCTGATATATGAACCGTCTTTTCTTCTGATTTCTTTCTTCGTTCTCACGATAACCGCTTTGGAAACGGTACCTTTTTTCATGCTGGAGGAAGATAGAGCTGATTTTACAGTTACAACCACTTTATCGCCAATGGAAGCATACCTTTTTCTGGTTCCTCCCAATACACGGATCACAAGTACTTCTTTAGCACCGGAATTATCCGCTACACCTAGTCTGGATTCTTGCTGTATCATAATTATTTAGCTCTTTCAACGATTTCAACTAATCTCCAACGCTTGTTTTTACTCAGCGGACGAGTTTCGCTAATTTTGACTAGATCGCCTTCCTTAGCATCATTTTTCTCATCATGAACCATAAATTTTGTAGTCTTAGCAACGAATTTACCGTAGATGGCATGTTTTACTCTTCTTTCTACGGCAACTGTAATGGACTTATCCATTTTGTTGCTGACTACCTTTCCTATTCTTTCTTTTCGAAGATTTCTCTCAGTAGTAGCCATTTGTGTATTATTTAGCTATTTTTTTTTCGGTTAAAGCTGTTTTAAGTCTTGCGACGTTACGCTTTACCTCCTTTATTTTATTCGGATTCTCAATTGGAGAAATAGCATGAGCAAATCTCAATTTTGTAAGATTCTCCTTCTCAGCGGCTAATCTCTCGACGATTTCACTTTCGGAAAGTGATCTGATTTCTGAATTTTTCATGATTCTTATTATCCAACGTAATCTCTACGTACTACGAATTTTGTACTTACTGGCAGTTTCTGTTGTGCAAGTCTCAAAGCTTCTTGTGCAACTTCCACACTGACTCCGGTAGCTTCGAAAAGAATTGTTCCTGGCTTGATAACAGCTACCCAGTATTCTGGAGCACCTTTACCCTTACCCATACGAACCTCTGCAGGCTTTTTGGTAATTGGCTTATCAGGAAATATTCTGATCCAAACTTGACCTTCTCTTTTCATGGCTCTAGTCATCGCTATACGAGCTGCCTCGATCTGACGTGACGTGATCCAACCTGCTTCAAGGGATTTGATGCCAAAGTTACCGAAAGAGAGCGTATGTCCTCTTTGGGCGATTCCTTTGACCCTGCCCTTGTGCATTTTTCTATATTTAGTTCTTTTTGGCTGTAACATGATGTCTCACTTATAAGGTGAAATTAGTTATTTCTCTTTCTTCTCTTAGGACCGCCTTCTCTTCTCTTTCCTCTGGCATTGCCACCACCTTTTGGCTCATTGGCAGCACCTACATTTGGAGAAAGATCTCTCTTACCATAAACTTCACCTTTGAAGATCCACACTTTGATCCCAATGATTCCGTAAACGGTATTGGCTTCAGAAATAGCATAGTCAATGTCAGCTCTTAAAGTATGAAGAGGAATTCTTCCTTCTTTATACATTTCAGATCTTGCCATTTCAGCACCTCCAAGTCTTCCTGAAAGTTTAATTTTGATCCCTTCTGCTCCTACTCTCATAGATGCAGCGATAGATTGCTTCATAGCTCTTCTAAAGGAGATACGGGCTTGCAATTGTTGAGCAATTGACTCACCTACCAATTTGGCATCAAGCTCCGGTCTTTTGATCTCAAAAATATTGATCTGAACATCTTTGTTCGTCAATTTTTTAAGTTCCTCTTTAAGTTTATCAACTTCGGCACCACCTTTACCAATTACAACTCCCGGACGTGCGGTATGAATTGTAAGGGTGATTCTCTTCAAGGTTCTTTCAATAATAACCTTGGAGATGCCTCCTTTAGGAATTCTGGCAAGTACGTACTTCCTGATTTGTTGATCTTCATACAACTTTTCAGCGAAGTCTTTACCTCCATACCAATTGGAGTCCCAACCTTTGATAACACCAAGCCTAAAACCAATAGGGTTAACTTTTTGTCCCATAGTCTGATTTTAATTAGATTTTTCAGTTGTTTCTACTTCATCAGCGGTAACTTCTGTACTGTTGAATGAATCAACAATAAGGGTTACATGATTTGATCTTTTACGAATTCTATGTGCCCTACCTTGTGGTGCAGGTCTTAGCCTCTTCAACATGCGTCCACCATCTACAAAAATGGTTTTAACATATAGGTCAGCTTCTTCCAATTTTTCGTCAGGGTTTTTAGCCTGCCAGTTGGCAACTGCAGAAAGCAAAAGTTTATCCAATTTAATTGCCCCATGATTTGGGGTAAACTTTAATATGCTTAATGCATGTCCTACTCTTTTACCTCTTATAAGGTCAGCTACCAATCGCATTTTGCGAGTAGAAGTAGGAACGTTATTTAATCTTGCTACTGCTTCCATGATTATCTCTTTCCTTTATCTTTTTTGGCAATATGACCCCTAAAATTTCTAGTAGGTGCAAATTCTCCTAATTTATGACCAACCATATTGTCTGTTACAAATACAGGAATGAATTTATTACCATTATGCACAGCAAAGGTATGGCCTACGAAATCCGGAGAAATCATTGATCTCCTTGACCAGGTTTTGATCACAGATTTTTTCCCTGATTCGTTCATCACATCTACTTTTTTCGCCAAGTGATGCTCTATATAAGGGCCTTTTTTTAATGAACGTGCCATAATTACTTGGTTCTTTTACTAATGATGAATTTGTTAGAATATTTCTTGCGAGATCTGGTCTTTTTACCTTTAGCAAGTAATCCAGTCCTTGATCTCGGATGACCTCCTGAAGAACGGCCTTCACCACCACCCATTGGGTGATCTACAGGGTTCATCGCCACACCTCTAGTTCTAGGTCTTCTACCTAACCAACGATTTCTACCGGCTTTACCAAGAACAACGTTCATGTGATCTCCATTAGAAACGGTTCCAACAGAAGCCATACATGTCCCAAGAATAAGTCTCATCTCACCTGAAGGCAATTTGACGGTTACATATTTACCTTCTCTTGCCACAACCTGCGCGTATCCACCAGCACTTCTAGCCAATGCTCCACCTTTACCAGGCTTCAACTCAATATTGTGAACAATGGTACCCAATGGAACATTTGAAATTCTCATTGCATTGCCTACTTCAGGAGGCGTAGTGTCACCAGAAATAACTTCCTGACCAACAACCAACCCTTCTGGAGCAATTATATATGCCTTTGCTCCATCCTTATAATATAAAAGTGCGATTCTTGCTGTTCTATTTGGATCGTATTCTATAGCTTTAACTATAGCAGGTACGTCAAACTTGTCTCTTTTGAAATCGACTATTCTATATCTTTGCTTATGACCACCACCGATATACCTGTTGGTCATTTTACCTGAATTATTTCTACCGCCTGATTTTGACATAGGAGCCAACAAAGACTTCTCAGGCTTTGACTTGGTAATCTCGTCAAATGCAGGAGCTACTCTGAATCTGGTTCCTGGGGTTACAGGCTTTAATTTTTTAACTGCCATGATTATGATTCAATTAAATTTCTCCGTAAAAATCAATGATATCTCCTTCAGCCACCTGTACGATAGCCTTTTTGAAAGCATTGCTGAATCCGGATACTATCTTAGTCTTAGTATATCTTGTCTTAGGCTTTCCTGCGTACCTCATGGTACGGATATCAACCACTTTGACATCATACATTTTCTCAACGGCCTTTTTGATTTCTGGCTTCGATGCTTTCTTCTCAACAATGAATCCGTAGATTCCTCGTTCGTTCATCGCAGAAATTTTTTCCGTAATCAAAGGTTTTTTTAGTATATCCATTTTCTTACTGCAATAAAAGGGTTTCTAACTTACTCACTGAACCTTCACACAATACCAAGTTGTCTGCATTCAGTAACTCATAAGTATTAATGCTATCAACAGTAATCACTTTTGCTTTCGGCAAATTTCTGCTCGACAAATAAACATGCTTATTGTTCTCTGGAAGAACCAAAAGAGTCTTTTTATCAGATAAAGAAAGTCCATCCAAAAAGGAAACATAATTTTTGGTTTTGGTAGTATCAAAAGATACATTTTCCAAAACTGTCAATCCGTTTTCCTTAACTTTGTAAGTCAAAGCAGACTTTCTTGCCAATTGCTTAAGTTTTTTATTAAGCTTGAAAGAATAATCTCTTGGTCTTGGACCAAAAACTCTACCTCCACCTTTAAATAAAGGAGATTTTATAGAACCTGCTCTGGCTCCACCAGTACCTTTTTGCTTTTTGATCTTTTTAGTAGATCCTGCAATTTCATTTCTCTCTTTGGATTTATGAGTTCCCTGTCTCTGGTTTGCCAGAAATTGTTTAACATCCAGATAGATCGCATGATCATTAGGCTCAATGGCGAAAATATCGTCAGAAAGAGTGATCTTTCTACCTGTGTCTTCTCCGTTTTGTTTTAATATTGCTAATTCCATTTGCTTACTTCTCTAGAATAACGAAAGAATTTTTTGGACCAGGAACAGAGCCACTTACTAATAGCAAGTTCTTATCTGGATAGATTTTCAAAACTTTAAGGTTAATTACTTTAACCCTATCGCCACCAGTTCTACCAGCCATTCTCATACCTTTAAATACTCTTGAAGGCCAAGAACAAGCTCCAATAGATCCTGGGTGTCTTTGCCTGTTATGCTGACCGTGTGTTTGACCACCGACACCCGCAAAACCATGCCTCTTTACAACACCTTGGAAACCTTTACCTTTAGAAGTACCGATAGCATCAACGAAGTCACCTTCTACGAATACTTTTCCGGCTTCTATGGTTTTACCAAGATCAACCTGACCTTCGAATTCGACCCTAAAGTCTCTGAATTCAACAACTTTCTGTTTTGGCGTAGTACCGGCCTTTTTAAAGTGCCCGATAAGTGGCTTAGGAGTGTTTTTCTCCTTACGCTCACCATATGCCAATTGAACAGCGCTGTACCCGTCTGTTTCAACATTTTTTACTTGCGTCACTACGCAAGGACCAGCTTCTATTAGCGTGCATGCGACATTTCGTCCATCGGCACTGAAAATGCTAGTCATTCCTACTTTTTTACCTATTATTCCAGACATCTTCTGTTATATAATAATCTTGAAACCCAAGTGCTTAAGCAGATGGGTGCTTTTTAAGGACTGCAAAGTTAGAAATTAATATTCGCCTAACAAATCCCAACTATACTATTTTCAAATATTTACGAAAATAAATTTGGATTTTGACAGCAGAACAGTATCTCGTTACAGTCCATTCTCTTTTTTTACTTGGAATACAAAATAAAAACCCATCCACAAAAGCGGATAGGTTTTTATAAAATATGCATCTAAATCTTGTCAGACTTTGATTTCAACATCAACTCCACTAGGAAGTTCGATTTTCATCAAAGCATCAACAGTTTTAGAACTATTGCTATAGATATCTACCAACCTTTTGTATGTACAAAGTTGATATTGATCTCTTGCTTTTTTATTTACGTGTGGTGACTTCAACACAGTGAATTTTTCCTTTTTTGTTGGCAAAGGAATAGGCCCTACAACGATAGCACCGGTAGATTTAACCGCCTTTACGATCTTTTCTGATGACTTATCCACCAATGTATGATCGTATGATTTTAGTTTTATTCTGATTTTTTGATTCATTTCTTCTAAGATTTAGGCTTTCTCACCTTTAACTTTAGCAATTACTGTTTCAGCTATGTTATTTGGAACAGGATCATAGTGAGAGAAGGTAAGTGATGCTGTTGCTCTTCCGGAGGTGATAGTTCTCAAATCCGTTACGTAACCGAATAGTTCAGAAAGTGGAACACTAGCTTTAACTACAGTAGAGGTACCTTTGGTATCCATACCCTTCATCAAACCTCTTCTTCTGTTTAGATCACCTGTGATCGGTCCAGTATACTCATCAGGAGTAACCACATCAACAGCCATGATAGGCTCTAGTAATTGTGGTTTTGCCTTCTTAGCAGCCTCTTTGAAACCTATTCTCGCAGCCAATTCGAATGACAAGGCATCTGAATCGACGTCGTGAAATGAACCATGGAATAGTCTTACTTTCATAGCCTCTACAGGATATCCAGCCAATGGACCATTTTTCATCGCTTCAGCAAAACCTTTTTGGATTGCAGGAATGAACTCCTTAGGAATCACACCACCCACAATACCGTTCACAAAATCAAGACCTGGCTTAATTTCATTGGTTTCAGGATCTGGATCCTTAGGACCAAGTTCAAAAACAATATCGGCGAATTTACCTTTACCACCTGATTGCTTTTTATAAACTTCTTTATGCTCAACATTAGAGAACAAAGCTTCTTTATAAGCAACTTGAGGAGCACCTTGGTTGATATCAACCTTAAATTCTCTTTTCAGACGGTCAATAATGATTTCAAGGTGAAGTTCACCCATACCTCTAAGGATTGTCTGGCCCGTTTCATGATCAGTATTTACAACCAGTGTAGGATCTTCTTCTACAAGTTTGGCAATTGCCATACCTAATTTATCAACGTCCGCTTGGGTTCTAGGCTCAATAGCGTAACCGATAACAGGCTCTGGGAATACCATAGATTCCAATACAACCTTACGGCTTTCGTCACAAAGGGTATCTCCTGTCTTGATATCTTTGAAACCAACAACAGCACCGATATCACCTGCTTGTAATCTTGGTATTTGATTCTGCTTATTAGCGTGCATCTGGAACACCCTGGAAATACGTTCTTTATTGCCAGAACGGCTATTGAAAATATATGAACCAGACTCTAGAACTCCAGAATATGCTCTAACGAAACATAGGCGACCTACAAATGGATCTGTAGCAATTTTAAAGGCTAGACCAGTAAATGGCTCACTTTCGTTGGGAGAGATTCTTACATCTCTTTCTTCACTATCGATTCCATGTGCAAAAATATCATCCTTATCCAAAGGAGAAGGCAATAATTCCATTACAAGATCAAGCATCGTTTGAACACCCTTGTTTTTGAAAGAGGAACCACAAACCATAGGAACAATTTTCATGTCAATGGTGGCAGCTCTCAAGGCGCTCAAAATCTCTGCTTCAGTGATTGAATCCGGATCATCAAAGAATTTCTCCATCAATGATTCATCGTAATCAGCTACAGCTTCCAAAAGGTGCTCTCTGTATTCGGCAACTTCGTCAAGCATATCTTCAGGAATTGGAACTTCTTCGAAAGTCATTCCAAAATCATCCTCATTCCAAACGATAGCTCTGTTATTAATCAAATCAACAACACCTCTGAATCTATCTTCTGCGCCGATAGGTAACTGCAAAGGAACTGCATAGCTCCCAAGCATTTCTTTCACTTGTTTACAAACTTCAAGGAAGTTAGCTCCTGCACGGTCCATTTTATTCACAAAACCGATACGGGCAACTTTATAATTATCTGCAAGTCTCCAGTTAGTTTCTGACTGAGGCTCGACACCATCAACAGCACTGAAAAGAAAAACAAGACCATCCAAAACTCTCAAAGACCTGTTTACTTCAACAGTGAAGTCAACGTGTCCTGGAGTATCGATGATATTGATTTGGTATTTTTGATCTCTGTAATTCCAAAAAACTGTGGTAGCAGCTGAGGTAATGGTAATCCCTCTTTCCTGCTCCTGTGCCATCCAGTCCATAGTAGCAGCTCCATCATGAACCTCCCCTATTTTATGACTGACACCTGAATAAAAAAGAATCCTCTCTGTAGTAGTCGTTTTTCCAGCATCAATGTGTGCTGCAATTCCAATGTTCCTGGTATATCTTAAATCTCTAGCCATTTTATATTAAAATCTAAAGTGTGAGAATGCTTTATTTGCTTCTGCCATTCTATGGGTATCATCTTTTTTCTTAACAGCTGCACCTTCTCCTTTTGCACCGGACATGATTTCACCTGCGAGTCTATCCATCATGGTTTTCTCACCTCTTTTTCTGGCATAAGTGATCATCCACTTGATACCTAGAGACACTTTTCTTTCAGGCCTAACTTCCATCGGAACCTGGAACGTAGCACCACCAACCCTACGACTCTTCACCTCTACAGCTGGAGTAATATTGTTAAGCGCTTTTTTCCAAACCTCAAGACCGTTCTCACCTACTTTTTCTTCAACCTTCTCGATTGCATCGTAGAAGATTTTGTAAGCAATACTCTTCTTACCGTCCACCATAAGGCAGTTAACGAATTTCGTTACCAAAGTATCATTGAACTTTGGGTCAGGAAGAATATATCTCTTCTTTGGTTTCGCTTTTCTCATTTCTTTGTAATGTTTTTAATCAATTATTTTTTTGCTGCAGCGGCCTTAGGACGCTTAGCACCGTACTTAGAGCGACCTTGTTTACGGTCTTTAACTCCTGCAGTATCAAGTGCACCTCTGATAATGTGGTAACGCACACCCGGAAGATCCTTTACACGACCACCTCTGATCAATACGATAGAGTGCTCTTGTAGATTGTGACCTTCTCCTGGAATGTAGGCATTCACCTCTTTACCATTCGTCAACCTTACCCTAGCCACTTTTCTCATCGCTGAGTTAGGCTTCTTAGGGGTGGTAGTGTACACTCTGGTACATACACCTCTTCTTTGAGGACATGCATCCAAAGCTCTAGACTTGGATTTGGTCTCAAGAGTGGTTCTACCTTTTCTTACTAACTGTTGTATAGTAGGCATTTAATAGATAAAATTAATTTAACTTCCTTAAACTTGTGAATTTTGGACTGCAAAGGTAGCCAAATAGGTAAAACAAACAAAATTAAGCTGTTATATTTTATTAGGCTTCTCCGAATGTTCCCCCAAAATTCATTGGGAAACTCGGACCATCTGAACCACCTTCGATTTTACCAAAGGCCTGCTCATATTTTGATATGTTATCTTTTAAAGCAGCAAGCAATCTCTTCGCATGATCAGGTGTCATAATGATTCTAGACTTGACCTTTGCCTTCGGAACTCCAGGCATTAACCGTATAAAATCTATAACAAACTCAGAGTTACTATGCGCTATCATCGCTAGGTTAGAATAAATACCTTCTGCAACTTCTTCAGACAATTCTACGTTGATTTGTTGATCTGGAGCGTTTTGGTTTAGCTTGTCGTCTTCCATTTCTAATATAATTTGATAAAAAAAGGCCTGTACAGTACAGGCCTTTTCATTCTATTTAGATTTAAATTATTTGACAGATTCCTTGGACTTCCTGCTAGATCTTTCTTTTTCACCTGAAAGCCTGTCATAATCATCCTGAGATCCGACAATAATATTTTGAATTATCCTTTGTCCAGTTCCTGCAGGGATTAGGTGACCTACAATCACGTTTTCTTTCAAGCCTAACAATTCATCACGCTTACCTCTGATGGCGGCTTCACTCAATACCTTGGTAGTTTCCTGGAAGGAAGCTGCAGATATAAAGCTTTCAGTACCCAAAGATGCAGCTGTAATACCTTGAAGCGTTGGTTTAGAAACTGCAGTTTCCGCATCTCTCACCTGAACAAGTTTCATGTCTTTACGCTTAAGACTGGAATTTTCATCCCTTAATCTTCTAGCGGTTACAATCATCCCAGGCTTGAGTGTAGAGGAATCTCCAGCATCCATCACAACCTTTTTGTCAAGAATCGTGTCGTTTTCTTCTCTGAAAGCCCACTTGTCAACAATTTGGTTCTGAAGGAAACCTGTATCACCTGCATCAAGAATTTCTACTTTCTGCATCATTTGGCTTACAATTACTTCGATGTGCTTATCGTTGATTTTCACACCCTGTAGTCTATAAACTTCCTGAATTTCGTTAACAAGATACTCTTGAACGGCAGTTGGACCTTTTATCGAAAGGATATCGTTTGGCGTGATCGCTCCATCAGATAACGGTTCACCTGCTCTAATAAAGTCATTTTCCTGAACAAGGATATGCTTCGAAAGAGAAACCATATATCTTTTCTTCACGCCGTCTTTGGACTCGATGAAGATTTCACGATTACCTCTCTTGATACCACCATAAGTCACAACTCCGTCAATTTCGGAAACCACAGCAGGGTTAGAAGGATTTCTTGCCTCGAACAATTCAGTTACTCTTGGAAGACCACCAGTAATATCTCTTGTTTTTCCGACAGATCTAGGGATTTTAACCAAGATTTGTCCAGCACGTACTTTCTCTCCTTCTTCTACAGCAAGGTGAGCACCTACCGGTATGTTATAAGACTTAGCTTCCTCTCCGTAGTTAACTACTACGGCAGGGTTCTTGGTCTTATCTTTGGTATCTATGATTACTTTTTCTCTATATCCAGTCTGATCATCAACCACCTCTTTGAAAGTGATCCCTTGTAAAATAGAATCGAATTCTACACTACCGTCAAATTCAGAAAGAATTACGGCGTTATATGGATCCCAAGTACAAAGTGAATCTCCTTTTGATAATTTTTGACCATCCTTAACATTCAAAGTAGCTCCGTATGGTACGTGGTTTGAAACCAATGTTTTACCAGACTTCACGTCATTGATTTTGATTTCTCCAGATCTACCCATGACAATGGAAACAGCTTCTCCATCCTTATTGGTTGTTTCGATCCATCTCAGTTCTTCTTCAAATTCAACAACACCATCAAACTTGGCATTTATAGTTGATTCAGCAGAAATGTTAGAAGCAGTACCACCCACGTGGAAAGTCCTCAAGGTCAACTGTGTACCTGGTTCCCCAATAGATTGTGCTGCAATGACACCAACAGACTCACCTGCTTGTACCATTCCACCTGTAGCAAGGTTACGTCCATAACACTTGCCACAAACACCTCTTCTTGTTTCACAAGTAAGTACAGATCTGATTTCAACTTCTTCGATAGCAGATTCATCTACTCTTTTAGCAAGTTCATCGGAGATCTCTTGACCACCCTCAAGGATGAGTTCTTCAGAAATAGGATCATATACATCATGGACAGAAACTCTACCTACTATTCTTTCAGAAAGCGGTTCTACGATCTCGTCATTATCTTTAAGCGCTGATACAATCAAACCTCTTAAAGTACCACAATCCTCTTCAGATACGATCATATCCTGGGCAACATCCACAAGTCTTCTTGTCAGATATCCAGCATCCGCAGTTTTCAAAGCTGTATCTGCCAGACCCTTACGGGCACCGTGAGTAGAGATAAAGTATTCCAATACATCCAGTCCTTCCTTAAAGTTGGAAAGGATCGGGTTTTCAATGATTTCACCTACTGAACCCTGAAGGTTTTTCTGAGGTTTGGCCATAAGACCCCTCATTCCACCCAACTGACGAATTTGTTCTCTGGAACCTCTGGCTCCTGAGTGCATCATCATATATATAGCATTGAATCCTT
>NZ_REBN01000013.1 GCF_007692705.1 Mongoliibacter sp. | reverse complement strand
TTGCACAGATTTTATCGAAACACAATGCGGTAAGTTGGGCGCATACCAATCATTCAGCCGACTATGTAGAGTTAGCTACTTATGGTCCAGGAAGTGAAACCATGCCAGGGTTTATCAAAAACTATGAATTACACAATTTTATGCTTGAGACTGCAGGGATTGATAGAAACAGGTTTGCTGTTACAGACTAATACTGGTTTCGTTTTCTTTTTTAATTACTATATTAGCTTGACACTTTGTTCACTCTTCGTTCCGAAAGTATATGAAAATATTGTACTAAAAATCTAAGTGAATACTTTAAATTTTCACCTTAGATTTTATTTTTTCGTTTATTATTTTGGTGATATATAAAGGCTATACACATCCGTCCAACCTCAAAAATATCTTTACCCCATTCCTGTCTACATACTGAATAATTTTTTTGTGTGATTTTAAACTTTGGTCAAAAATGATCAAAGTATGAAGACAACTACCCCACACAAATCAGAAAATTTCCGGCTGGATATTCCCGGAATCGAGCAGGTAAGATCCTACTTCCAAAAAATGGACTGCCCGGTTGAAGAAGCAGAAGTATTCTATTACTACTACCAATCATTGGATTGGAGAAATGAAAACGGAACAATCCTCAGAGATTGGAGGTCGGTCGCCATCAACTGGATGTGGAACCTTGAAGATTGATGGAAAAGCATGTATAAAATGGGATTTCCGAGATGGTTTCAGGCGGCTGCTTGGAGGGGAAAAGACTGCTGTGCTGCAGTCAGCTAGATGTAGTTTTGTCTACGCCAAAACCTGCTCTTCGCTCCAAAGTCGCCAGTCTAATATCCTCGGGACTCGGATATTTTCTCAGATAAAATTAAAAGTGATGGAAAGGAAAAATAAAAAATCTTCAAACAGACTTCCCTATAGGGTGGAGTGCAGAATACCGGAAAGTAAGTTTCAGGAGCTCAATGATATTATTGGAAAGAGTCAGGGACTGACCATGAGCGAGCTTGTCAGAAATATTCTTTTGGGTAAAAAAGTCAGGTTGGTTCATCATGATGCAAGTCTGGATATCATTATGGAAAAGCTTTCTGAATATTCCTCAATCATTAAAGGATTGGCAATTGATGTCAATCAGATCTGCATAAGTTTTAAAGATATTCAGCTAAAAAAATCAGAAACCAAAGCTTTGGAAAAAGTCAATAAATCTCTTGAAAAAGTATTGGAATTTCAGGTTCAGGTGGAAAGACAATGGGCTAACCTTTATGAAAAATGGTTGCAAAAATAACAACAGGGAAGTCATTGCATGGGCTGTTGGTTTACAATGAAAACAAGGTGAAATTAGGTGAGGCAAAAGTACTCTCCGGGAACGGTTTCCCTTCAGGTTTTGAGTTGAGTTCAGTAAAAACCAAACTCAGACGATTTGAAAAACTAACTGATCTGAACAGGAGAACCAAAACCAATTGTGTTCATATTTCACTTAATTTTTCTCCAAAGGATAAGATTGACGATGAGCTCCTGAAATATACTGCCAAGGAATATATGAAAAGGATCGGCTTTGCTGTCCAACCCTATTTGGTATATAGACACTATGATGCAGGGCATCCCCATATCCATATTGTGACCACCAACATTGATGCCGGGGGAAAAAGAATTGAAACACATGATCTGGGGAAAAACCAATCTGAGAAGGCAAGGAGGTTACTCGAAAAGGAATTGGGACTGATCAAGGCGGAGGATCAGAAGAAAGAATATACTATAAGGACACCTTTGGAAAAGGCTGAGTATGGGATTGCTGAAACCAAATCACTTGTTTCCAATATTGTAACCGAGGTCCTCAGGAATTATTACTTTGGTTCATTTTCAGCATTCAATGCCGTGCTTTCCCAATATAAAGTCGAAGCAGTAGAGGCTGGGAAAGTAACAGAGGAAGGGAAAATGCCAGGCTTGCTTTACTTTATTCTGGACAATAGGGGGAAAAGAGTAAGTGTACCTGTAAAAGCAAGCAGCATACACTCGAGACCAACCAGAAGAGCTGTGGATAGGAAGATTGAAGCTTTTAAAAAAGCTGCCTATAAGCCGAATAAAGAAATGAAGCAGAGGATCAGTGATGCTCTGAATGCTTGCAAAAACAATGAAAGAAACTTAAAGCAGTTTGGGGAGGAACTCCGCAAACGTGCAGTATATTTTAAACCGGCCTACACTGTGGATGGGAAGCTTTTTGGAACCACCTATGTTGATAATATTTCACGGACTGTGTTCAAGGGATCCGAAATTGGAAAGGAGTTTACAGCATCAGGAATCCAAAGGGAATTTTTAGGTTCACAGCTTAATATTTTTAATAAAACTGATATTGATGGATCCGGGAAATTTGGATCATTTAACCTTGAATATCCCTATCCGGAATATCACACTCAATCGAATCAGGATTATTTAAATCCAGACCTATCCAAAATAATTTCCAGTCGGAGTCTAAGAATTCCAGAGCAGGAGTATGCAGGACCAAACCCTTTTAAAAGAAGGAAGAAAAGAAAAAAGAAACCCAACTCTTGAAATATGCCGGGAAATGAAAATACAGATGCACTCAGGAAAATTCTTGAACTGACCAGAAAAGGAGGGATCTTCATGCTGATTTTACACTTCTATGATGTCTGCAGAAGTTTTTTCAGCACCAAAGGCTGGGAGCACTTCATGATGGATGAATTTATAGGGAAACTCTCCAAAACAGGACTTTACGATTCCCCGCATACGGCAAAGCTTCTTGCTTTTGTGCTCCTGATGATTTCTCTTCTTGGGATTCAGGGTAAAAAGTCTGTGAAGATCAGGCCCAAGGCTTTGATTGTTCTTTTCCTCCTAGGATTGATTGTCTATTGGGGTTCCATGATTGTTTTGGATTCAGGATCATTTCTTTATTCAGGTGAAGCTGCTTACATGTTTCTGGTAGGAGTAGGCGTACTGGTTTTGCTTTTTTCAGCCACCATGCTTTCCAGATATATCAGGGATTACTTTGAGCCTGACATTTTTAATAAAATCAATGAGGCCTTTCCCCAAGAGG